>DAIMKZ010000005.1:0-47357 GCA_036721445.1 Candidatus Delongbacteria bacterium | reverse complement strand
CATCTGTACCTCGAGGGCATTCACTGCCATATCGGCACGTTCATGCTTGAACCGAACGCCTACAGAGAGGCGGTCAAAAAAGTTGTACAGCTGATGCGGAAGATAGAAAAAGAGTTCAATATTACAATATCGTACCTTGATTTCGGAGGAGGTTTTCCTTCCAACAACAAGCTTAAAGGGACATATCTTCCGCCTGAAGTCGCCGTTCAGCCGTTCGAGAGCTACATCGACGCGGTCGCCGATACGCTCTTAGACGAGCTCGCGCCGGACGAATATCCGGATGTATACCTCGAGACTGGGCGCGCAATAGTGGACGAGGCCGGCTGGCTGGTCACGACCGTTGACGCGGTCAAGCGTCTGCCGGACGGGACGAAGTCCTACATCATCGACGCCGGAGTGAACCTGCTTTACACTTCCACATGGTATAACTATAAGGTCGAAATAGACAGGGAAGTCCACGGCGCATATGAGAACAGCATACTTTACGGACCGCTCTGCATGAACATCGACGTGGTCGTCGAGAGCGCGTTCCTGCCGCCGCTGCCGAAAGGCACGAAGATCATTCTATCCCCGATGGGCGCTTACAATGTTACCCAGTGGATGCAGTTCATCCGCTACCGTCCGGCTGTAGCCATGATAATGGAGGACGGAACGCTGGAAGAGATCAGACGCCCCGAGAAACTCGAAGATGTAACAGGCCCGGAGTTCGTACCTGAAAAACTGAGGAAATTCAATTTATAACAGCAGGAGAGCATGGAAGAAAAAAAACCGTCGCAGACAACCGAGTTCATTCGTGAACTGCTCCACGCGTATTCAAACCTGTTCTTCATAAGAAATCAGGCTCTCGGGCTAATTCTTTTCTTTGCGACACTGTTCAACAGGAATATAGCCGTATCAGGCATCCTCGGACTGATCACTGCCCTTCTGTTCTCAAGATTTATCGGAATTAAAAAAGATGATCCGGTCAACAAGCTTCTCACATACAACGCGCTCCTGACAGGTTTCGCGGTCGGCTTTATTTTCAAGATCACTTATCTTTCGGTACTTCTGACTGTCGGTATGAGCATATTCACGGTTCTTCTGACTTATACGATAAGTTCGGCTTTATACCTTTATTTCAAGCTGCCGGTGCTCAACATACCTTTCACGATATCAGCAACAATAATTTACCTTGCATCGGGTAAGTACAGCAGCCTGATCGTCGATTCGTTCTACAAGCAGGAATATTTCAACTTAGACTTTCTGCCCGGCTATATTCAGGGACTTCTTCGCGCCGCAGGGATACTGATATTCATGCCTTACGACATAGTGGGGCTTATACTTCTGCTGGCGATACTGCTTTACTCCAGAATAACATTCTTCTCGGCAGTCGCGTCATACTATGCGGGGATATTTTTCCTGTCGCTTTTGAAGGGAAGCATCCCGCTCGCCTTCGCCGAGATATCTTCGTTCAATTTCATTCTTGTCGGCGCTGCGCTCGGCGGCATGTTCCTGATACCGTCGAAGAGGACATACCTCTTAACCCTGACGGCAGTACTCGGCTCGGTCTTCATCATTGACGCCGCATCAGTATTCTGGGTCTCCTTCGGAATACCGGTATTCACACTTCCGTTCAACCTGACCGTCCTTTTATATATCTACGTGCTCGGAAGCGTGAAATATGTGATGATGAACTCGACCGGCCTCGAACAGCCTGAGATGGCGCTCGTCGACCATCTGAATTATTCGAACAGGTTCGACTGGGTAACGCCCTCGATCAATCTGCCGTTCTCGGGCAAGTGGACTGTGTATCAGGAATTCGACGGCGAATGGACGCACAAAGGATTCTGGAAATACGCCTACGACTTCGTAATAACAGAAAAAGATAAAACCTTTACAGGCGAAGGAACAAAAAAAGAGGATTATTTCTGCTTCGGAAAACCGGTTCTTTCCCCCGCGGACGGTACGGTGACCGAAGTGTTCGACGACCTTGACGATAACGAGATCGGAGAAGTCGATAAAGCCAATAACTGGGGAAACTATGCCATAATATATGTTTATCCCGGTTATTATGTCGAACTGTCGCATCTTAAAAAAGGTTCGGTCAAGGTCAAAAAGAACGACCAGATAACAAAAGGACAGCTGATAGCGGAGTGCGGGAATTCGGGATATTCGCCCGAACCTCACCTTCATGTTCAACTGCAGCTCAGCCATCTAATAGGATTGCCGGGAGTCGAGTTTACTTTCAACTCGCTCAAGGTCAACGGTAAGGATACAGATGCAAAATATCTTTCAAAGAACGATACGGTCATTCCGCTCGTCACTTCAAAAACGCTTTCGAGAAAACTTCAGTTCGTTCTTGATGAGCAGTTCAGTTATAAAGTGACACAAAACGGACAAGAAATATCCGGTCTGACATTAAAGGTCGGGATGGAGATCGAAGGCACATATTATTTTTCCGACGGTAAAGGAAGCAGATTGTACTTCGGCACCGATAAGGATAGGTTCGTTTTCTTCAAATTCGACGGAAATTATACTTCAGCCTTAAGATATTTTTTCCTCGCGCTTCCCTCAGTTCCGCTTTCCGATGACGACGATATCGAATGGAACGAATATATTCCCGAAAATGTGCTCAGCAGCTCAAGAATTCCTCTCTTAATAAGATCTTTCGGGATCGGTCTTAAAAGCCAGACTGGCTTCTACGCAAAACATGACGGCGAAAAAATTACGGGAAGGATCGTGAAAAACGGTAATGTGTCAGCCCGGACGGAAGCAGAGCTCTCTCAGCGGAAAGGCATAAGAGAAGTGTACATAATGTCCGGCGGAAAAGAGATAAGGATAACAAAAATATGAAATCTTTCTTCTTTGCAATACTATTATCAGCTTTGTGGTGTCTTTTTGCGGCGACAGGAACAGAACAGCTGCTTATAAAAGGCGACGAATTCTATTATAATGGCGACATCGAAAAAGCCCTGAATTATTACAGTCAGGCGGAGAAGATCGAACCCGGCAGCATAGGAGCAATGGCAGGTATATATAACGCCAGTATAAACTCAGGCGGTATAAAGACGGCAAATAAATATGCCTATAAACTGCTTAAAGCCGATAATTCCGATCTAAATCAGGACAGAGTTATCTACTCTGACGCCCTGCTGGGAAAAACAATATACGCTGAAAAACTTCTCGGATCGGGTACTGATTATTTCAGAAAGAAGCAGATATATTCACTGACAGGCTGGGGACTGTCCCAGACCGGTTATTATCAGAAGACCGCTGACTGGTACAGCAGTGCGATAAAAAACGGTTTTGATTCGGACGAATTCAGGAAGGCTTACTCCGACCTGCTTCCAAAGCTCAATGAAGACAGGCGGTTTTTAGATGTGATCTTCTCCTTCTACGACTACGGCAGTAACGAGCTTCTTTTGGGCGGCTATAATTTCAACATCAACTACAATTTCGGAAAAGGAAAGCACAGGTTCAATACTAATTTCGTTATGCAGCACACGAGCATTGACGCTGCAATGAATAAAGAGCTAGGTTTCCTGTTCTATGACGATATCGGGCAGTATGAATTTTTCGGGCAGTACAACTACACTCTGAACCGCGATCTGACAGTTTACGGAGGGCTCAAAGGAAGCGTTCTCATGAACGACTATATCCAGAACCTGACCTCTGTTTCTGCCGGGGCAAGATTCGGTCTCAGCAGGTATTTCAGCGGCAACACTTTCGTGAATTATTCCGGAATAAACTACAATTTTTACGACATTAACGAGACTTGGACGGGCAACGACAGAAAATACAGGACTTTCTCCAACTCCTTTTCTTCCGTTCAGTTTACATTTGACGGAGCATTCAATCTGGGTTATGTATACCTTGGCGGCATAGTGAATACAGTTGAGGATATCGATTCGGAATATGCGTCCGACATGCTTTTTTCCGACAGGGATACTCTCGTTACGGAGCTCTCGCCGGATATCGTCAAAGGAGGCGCAAGATTCCTTTACGGGGCCACGGCGGGGTTCAGAAGTGAGGATTATGATATTTTTACAAGCTATTCGACGGGGGACATCTTCCTTGTCAACACGGGCGAGGGCAGATATCTCAATACGAACGATTCAAAGCTAAAAACCAACATCATAGCCGGAGTGATATTCAGAAAGCTTTTCGGCGACTGGATACTGGGCTATACTGTTTCTTTTTCGGATTTTGAGGACTACACAATACTGACTAATTCAATAACGGCTAACTACAACTGGAGAGTAAAATGAAGAAAACCGCCTTGTTTCTGTTCCTTTTTTCAGCGGCGATATCACTAATTGCCGAAATGTCCCAGAAAGAGCTTGAGGAGGCATATAACAGCTCAATAAAATTTGAAACCAGTCAGAAATACGATAAGGCGATCTCAGCGCTTGGTAAAGTTATTAAAGATTACCCTTCAGGATATACGGTCAATTACAGACTGGGATGGCTTTATTATCTTTCAGGAAATTTTTCGAACGCTCAAAAACATCTTGAAACAGCTTTGTTAATTTATCCCTATTCGGTCGAAGTTCTTAACACGATCAATCTTATAAATGTCGCTAAAATGGAATGGGAACAGGTAGAGGTACAGTCTCTAAAGGTCTTCAAGATAGATTATTACAACTATTACGCCAATTACTGGTACGCAACCGCGCTGATGAAGCAAAAGAAATACGATCAGGCAGTTAAGACAGCTGATAAAATGCTTGCGGTTTTTCCGACGAACACAGTATTTTTGAACATACTCGCCGAAAGTAAATTCCTGAACGGCGAAAAAGACGAGGCCATGACTATATTCGGCAGTGTCATAATTCTGGATAAAGACAACGAGATGGCTAAATATTATCTGGGAAGGTAAAAACACTGTCCCGTAAATACATAAAAATTTGATTGATTTAAACGCAATAAAATCATAAATTAATTCTCTTTGAACGAACTTTATAGTTAATTTAAATAAATCAGGGAGTGTGTATATGTCAAACATCGGTTCCTACGAAGAAAGATTAAATAACTTCAGCTGGAAAACGGCTGAAGAAGAGCTCGGCTATAAAGAAGGCGAGGTTATCAATATCGGATGGCACTGCACCGACAGGATCTGCAAAATGGGGAAGGCTCAGAAAACAGCGCTTATCTGGGAAGGTCACGGCGGGGAAGAAAAAAGATACACGTTCGACGACATCAGAAAAGCCACCAACACGATAGGCCATTACCTGAGGAGCATCGGCATAAAGAACGAGGACAGGGTCTGTCTGTTCATGGACAAAGTTCCGGAGCTGTATCTCGGATTTTTGGGCGTCTTAAAGATCGGCGCCATAGCTCAGCCTCTTTTTTCGGCATTCGGGGACGAGAGTCTTTTCGTAAGGCTCGAGAACGCTCAGACCAAAGCGATCATCACACAGAGAAAGCATGTCGGCAAAGTAAGGAAGCTTCTTGAAAGAACACCGTTCCTAGAGCATATAATAATAATCGACCATGACGGTTTAAAGCCGCTTAAAGATAGAGAGAAAGCTTTTGATCTTGAAAAGGCTGAATGGATAGACGAATTCGAGATATTTCCGACTAAAGCGGAATCGCCGTCGGTTCTTCACTATACATCGGGAACTACAGGGCTGCCGAAAGGTGTCAAGCATGTTCATTATTCCATGATTTCACAGTATCTTACAGCGAAATGGGTTCTTGACCTGCAGGGCAGCGATATTTACTGGTGTACGGCGGACCCGGGCTGGGTAACGGGAACATCATACGGCATAATCGGCGCGTGGTCGAACGGTGTGACGCAGTGCGTCCTAGACGCCGGCTTCTCAGCTGAGAACTGGTATAAATTCATACAGAAGAACAAAGTGACAATGTGGTACTCCGCCCCGACTGCGATAAGGTCGCTGATGAAAGCCGGCGAAGAGCTGGTAAAACAGTACGACCTGAGTTCGCTCAGGCATCTCGCCAGCGTAGGCGAGCCTCTCAACGCGGAGGCGGTCATCTGGTCGCAGAGAGTGTTCGGCAAACCATTCTACGACACATACTGGCAGACCGAGACCGGATCGATGATGATCTGCAATTATCCCGGAATGAAGGTCAAACCCGGCTCGATGGGCAAAGTGTTCCCCGGAGTTACTGGCGCGGTCATTGACGAGAAGACTTTTGAACCCATCAACGAACCCAACAAGCCCGGTCTGATCGGATTTAAGCCCGGGTGGCCGGCTATGATGAGAACATACTGGAACAACGAGGAGACATATAAAAAGAAATTCGCCAACGGCTGGTACCTGCCCGGCGACAAATCAACTGTCGACGCGGACGGATACTACTGGTTCGTGGGCAGGGACGACGACGTCATCAACACCGCCGGCCACCTCGTCAGCCCGTTCGAAGTTGAATCTGCGCTTCTCGAGCATCCCGCCGTCGCAGAATCCGCTGTAGTATCTAAACCGGATGAAGTCAATATGGAGGTCGTCAAGGCGTTCGTAACATTAAAACCCGGATTCGAACCGGGTGAAGACCTTGAACTTGAGATCATGAATTTCATCAGAAAAAAACTTTCTCCTCTCGCCATGCCTCAGGAGATCGAATATTTGGAAAAGCTGCCTAAAACCAGAAGCGGTAAGATCATGAGAAGGATGCTCAGGGCTCAGGAATGGGGTCAGGATATAGGCGACACATCTACGCTCGATGACGAATAAAAATATAAAAAAACAGGAGAAGCAAAATGGACGAAATGAAAGATGTAGTACTGAAGTATGTAATTAACGAGTATCTCGAAGACGAAGATGAAGTGCTGACTTACGACACGCCTTTAATTTCAGGTGGCATCGTGGACTCTTTTTCGATGGTCTCTTTAAAAAGGTTCCTCGAGAACAAATACAAGATCTCCATACCTGACGACAAAGCTACTCCGGAAGCTTTCGACAGCGTGACCAAGATCGTAAAACTCGTAAATGAATTTTTGAAGTAGGAGACCTGATATGGCTTACAGCGATAAAGTTAGGAGCATATACAACGGCACTCTGGACGAAATCAGAGAAAAGGGAATATTCAAGCAGGAAAGATACATACATTCGTCTCAGGCGGCTGATATAGAAGTTGAATTTCCTACTGGATCCTCTCTGAAAAAAGTTATCAATATGTGCGCGAACAATTATCTGGGACTTTCAAGCCATCCGGATGTGATCAAAGCTGCCCACGAAGGTCTTGACACAAGAGGCTACGGCATGTCGTCGGTCCGTTTTATCTGCGGAACTCAGGACATCCACAAGGAGCTTGAAAGAAAGGTCACCGAATTCTTAGGAACGGAGGACACTATTCTGTTCCCTTCCTGCATGGATGCGAACGCAGGAGTATTCGAGGCTATTCTGACCAAAGATGACGTGATGATCTCTGACAGGCTGGTCCACGCTTCAATAATAGACGGTATCAGGCTTGCTCCGGCAATGCACGACACTTTCAAGCATTCCGATATGGCGCATCTTGAAGAAAAACTTCAGCTTCATGCAGACAAGAGGCTCAAGGTAGTCATCACCGACGGCGTGTTCTCAATGGACGGAGATACGGCCAAACTGGACGAGATGTCAGCTCTGTGTGAAAAATATGACGCGATGCTTTTCGTCGACGAATCCCATTCTTCCGGCTTCATCGGCAAGACAGGCAGAGGGACGCACGAAAAATACGGCGTGATGGGCAAGATCGACATTATCACCACAACTTTCGGAAAAGCACTCGGCGGAGCGTCGGGCGGATGTGTATCGGGCAGAAAGGAACTTGTCGAAATGTGCCGGCAGAAAGCAAGACCGTACCTTTTCTCAAATACTATAGCACCGGTGGTGGTTTCGGGCGTGAACACGGTTCTCGACATTCTTTCAAAAAGCACCGAGAGAAGAGATAAGCTCGAAAAGAATACCGAATTCTGGAGAAAAGGACTAACTGAAGCGGGATTCGTTCTCAAGGACGGCGACACGCCGATCGTTCCGGTAATGCTTTTCAATGCAAAGCTGTCGCAGGACTTCTCAAAAGCACTTTATGAGGAAGGTATTTACGCTATTGGTTTCTTCTTTCCTGTAGTTCCGCAGGGACAGGCAAGGATAAGAACACAGATATCCGCCGGCCATGAGATACATCATCTCGAAAAAGCGCTTGAAGCATTTATAAAAGTCGGTAAGAAGTTCGACATACTAGGAAAGACAAAACAGGAAATAATAGCGAAATACGGACAGTAAGTCCGGCCATGGATCTGTAAGGATCAGGATAGATATTAAACTTAATGCTGTTTCATCAGCAGGAGTATCAATTGGCATTCGACAGGGAAATGAAGAAGTTCTATACTGATCAGCTTGAGCAGATCAGAGAAGGCAGCCTTTACAAACAGGAAAGAAAGATAATGTCGCCGCAGTATGCGGATATCGATGTTGAGCATCCGAAAGGTATAAAATCCGAAGGTATTGTTAACATCTGCTCGAATAATTATCTCGGCATGTCCAACCATCCCGACGTGATAACCGCAGCCAGGGATATTCTGACAACGAGAGGCTACGGGATGTCGTCGGTAAGGTTCATCTGCGGTACACAGGATATTCACGTTGAGCTCGAAAATAAAATGTCGCTTTTTCTGGGAATGGATGACACTATTCTGTACTCGTCCGCTTTTGATGCTAATCTCGGTGTTTTCGAAGCTCTTCTGGACGAGGACTGCGCGATCTTCACTGACGCACTGAACCATGCTTCTATAATCGACGGTACAAGACTTTGTAAGGCAAAAAAGATCAGATACGCCAATAACGACATGGACGATCTTCAGCTCAAACTAGAGGAAGAGAGGAATTATAAGGTAAAGCTTATCGTAACCGACGGCGTGTTTTCGATGGACGGTACGGTAGCGAAAGTGGATAAGATCTGCGAGCTTGCAAAAATGTATAAAGCTCTGGTCATGGTCGATGATTCTCACGCCACAGGTTTTATGGGAAAGACAGGAAGGGGTACTCATGAGCTTCTGAACGTAATGGGCGAGGTGGACATCATAAGCACTACTTTCGGCAAGGCTCTCGGCGGAGCGTCTGGCGGCTGTATTTCCGGAAGGCAGGAGATTATCGAGATACTCAGGCAGAGATCAAGGCCGTATCTCTTTTCAAATTCCATTTCTCCGGTCGTCGTGGGGGGAGTTCTTAAAGTGATGGAAATGATAATGCATTCTTCAGGCATGAAGGACAAACTGGACAAGAACACAGAATTTTGGAAAAACGGACTTCAGGAGGCAGGATTTATTTTAACACAATCACAAAGCCCGATCGTTCCTGTTATGCTTTTCAATGCAAAACTTTCGCAGGATTTCTCAAGAACACTGTATGAGGAAGGAGTATATGCGATCGGATTCTTTTATCCCGTCGTTCCGAAAGGGAAAGCGAGGATCAGGACACAGATATCCGCTGCTCATGAAAATCACCATCTCGAAAAGGCTCTGGACGCGTTCGTTAAAACCGGGAAAAAGTTCGGAATACTCGGAAAATCAAGGGAAGAGATAATCGAAATGTATCCTATATCCGATAAATTATAAAAGGTCAGAATGGAGCCCGGAAACAAAATAAACGACAGGTATGAGATAATCCGTCTTCTCGGAGAGGGCGGGATGGGGAACGTTTACCTTGTCAAGGATTTTGTGGAGAACAGGATCGTTGCGCTAAAGCTGATCAAGGAAAAATTCTTTTCCAACAAGGCGATCGACAGATTCAAGAACGAGTTCAAGCTCGTAAGCGCGCTTAAACACCCGAACATAATAAAAGTATACGATCTTGACGTATATAAAGAAACGGACACCTATTTTTTTACAATGGAGTTCGTTGAGGGTGAAAACCTCACAACCGCCTTCGCCGAGCTTTCATACAAGGAGAAACTTGAAATACTTCTGCAGATCGCAAGAGGTCTCAATTATATCCATAACAGGCATATAATCCATTTCGACATAAAGACAGACAACATATTCCTGATAAGAGAGAAGGAAGGGATCAAAGCAAAGATCATGGATTTCGGTCTCGCTAATCTAGTGGAGGATTTTTCAGGGAAAGTCAGGGGAACGCTGATATATATCGCGCCTGAAGTCCTTCTTAAAAAGGATATTGATTACAGGGTGGACCTGTACTCTCTGGGCATGGTAATTTATTATATTTTCTCAAACAAGCTTCCCTTCGACGAATGCAAATCTGTCAAGGAGATAGTACAGAAAAAGCTTGAAGAATCATTCCGCGAAGAGGAAGCTTTCAGCTCGATCCAGGAGAATTTTGTAAAGAACCTCGTAAAGGACCTCTGCGCCGCCAGAAAAGAGGACAGGATTCATTCGGCCCAGCAGCTCATCCTCTATCTCGAAACGGCTCTTGAAATGAACATAAGAGAAGAAGAGGAGAGGATTGAGACGATCTTCAACAACGAGTATTATGACAAGAGTAACCTTCTTACAGATCTCCAGGACGAATATCTGAACTTCTGTCTGAGGAACGAGAAGAGGACCGGAATGCTGATATCGGTGATATCGGAGAACGGGAACGGAAAGACGCAGCTGATGGACTCATTCAATATAAAATCCCAGCTAAACAGGATACCGTCCCTTTATCTCACTGTCGAGAAAGAGGAAGGTGCCGTAAACATTTTTTTCAGAAAGTTCATATTCGGTCTTATCGGGTTTCTGGAAAAGAATGAGATAAGCAGCGGGATATTCGATAAAGCCAACGCTCTTATAAATACGGACGGGTCATTCGTGCAGGACAGAGAGCTGATATTCAAAATAAGAACAGTTATTAAGGAAATATTCGACAATCTTAATACAAAACAGTCCATTCTGCTGCTGATCGATGACATTACTAACCTTGAGGATACGGGTAAAGACCTGATGACCTTTATCTTCAACCTTTCAGTAACATCTCCTCTATTTGTGATCCTTTCGATAGACATCGATCTCGTCGACAGGGAGGAATGCAGGCTAAAATCATACGAAAATATATACTATCTGATACCTCCCAAAAGATATTATATCGAGAACCTTAAAGTTAACGAGGTCAAAAAATACATCTCTTTTCTGCTCAGAACGGCCGCGGAAAATATCGACGAGAAGATAATTCCTTATGTTATGAAGGAAAGCAACGGCAACATGTTCCTGGTCAAAAGCTATCTTGAATTCCTTATATCGCACAAATATTTCAATCTCAAAGAGGGCAGGTATGAATTTGAATTCCCTGAGAATATAAGTTATCACTCCAAGATCATCGATATCTATCAGGCAAGGTTCGCTAACCTGTCCCAGAACGAGAAGTTCATATTCCTTTTCATAGCAGGCAAATTCGACGAAGGTGCAAATTATGACAAGATCAGGCATATTTTCGACATTGATGACCTGAGAAGTATAATGTCAAAGCTTCAGCGCATGAGCCTCATCGATTTCAGGATCAAGAGAGGTGATAAATATTTTTTTATCAAGAACGAAAATTTTACAAAAGTTATCAGAAATGTTTCGAAAGAGGACAGACAGAGTTTCTATGACAGGCTGACCGAGTATTACGGGGCAAAGAAGAAAAGAAGCCTGATAACATATACTTACTGCCTGATAAAATCATCGGCGGAAGGCAGAATAAAGAAAAAACAGCTTAAGGAAACAATTGAATACTGCAGGGAACATAACCTGAACATCGACAGAAAGAATTTTCTGATATTCTATTACAAGAGCTTCAATATCACAACGAAAACAAGAGTTTCGATATTGAAAGATCTTTATCTACTCCTGATCTCCATGGGCAGTTTTGACGAAGCGTTCATATATTATAAAGAGCTTCTTAAAAATATAAAAATACCGAAAAGATCGGCGGAGTACGCACAGATAATATCCGACAGCATCTGTTTTTCCAGAACTCAGATATCTCTACACAAAAAATCTGAATTCCTTAAGAAAGCGTCTTCAGTCTTAAAGAAAACGGGTGATTTCGACCAGTATCTCAAAGTGTTTTTCAAGAGACTGACATTCCTCACAAGAACCGGAAGGATAAAGGTATGCAGAGATATGATAGAACACGAACTGAAAAAAAATTCTGCAGTACTTGACGATACTACTCTGAAAGCTGTTTCTGCCGCAGGCATGTATTTCTCCAACGCCTCGCTTATTCAAAAATCCGAGATATACCTGAAGCTCATACATATTTACAAATATCTTGAGGCGGATTTCGTTTATCCGGCAGAAACTCTGGACATCAATCTTGCACTTATATTCGATCTGATAGTGACAAGAAAAAGCAGAACTGCAGCCGAACTTTGTGAAACTCTCCTGAAAAATCCTTCGCACGATATCAACAAGGTCGAAGAGCTTACCCTTAAGTATCTCTACGCGAACCTTATGCTCAGGAGCGGGAAACTGAAGAGAGCGTATGAGCTTCTATCCGCGATAGAACAGATATCGGTAAAAAAGACCATAGGGAACAATCTGATCACGGTGATCTCCGATAAAGTTGAAGCGATGAGCAATATGAGGATGACCGCCTCCAAAGTGGATATAGAATTCGAGAAAGCAATAACACTCGGTAAGAGGTTCAGGGATTACCTGGGGCTTTTCAGGATTTACAGCAAATATGTGAATTTTCTGATCGGCACCGGAAGATGGCGTGACGCAGAGATCAACATACGGTTCGCTATGAACCTTGTTTCCAAAGTGGCGAATAAGGACGAGATTAAAAGATTCATTGTATCCCTGGCATATTACCATTATATAATAAAAGACCCTGAAGGCTATAACGCCTATCAGAAGAATATTCTGAGAATATATCCCGAACTTGAAAATTCTCCTGCAATGAAAGTTCTGTTCAGTCAGATCGAACTGCTTTTCTCCATGTACTCAAAAGAAGTAACTGAAAAGATCATACAGGAACTACCGAAGGTTTCAGCAAGGTATATAAAAATGCTTCTTCTCATGAAATATTTTAATAATTCAGCCAACAATTATGAAGGGGATCATAATAATTTACGGCTTACAGGATTGATCGGAGAGCTTAAATCATCATTTTCAGATACTCCTCATATTTACGACTATTTCGATGTCATTGAAAGCCTGATAAGTGAAAACTACTCCTATTCACTAAAAACTACCGTAAAACTGGGAAAAGAAAATTACGCGAAGGGATATATTTTCGACAGCTATTTTCCAATACTTTCCTCATTTTTTTACTTCAGGAACAGATCCCAGAAAAGAAATGCGGAATTTTTCGAAGAAAAACTTAATCTTCTTTCAGAAAAGCTTATAGCTAATATGCCCTCTGAAAAAAGAGAGAATTTTCAGAATAAGTACTGGGCTATATAATCATCTCCGGAGGGAAACAGATGGACAAGTTCAGAAAAAAACTGATAAAGTACAATGCCGACAGCATAATCTACGAATCAGACCAGTATCATTATTTCAACAGCCACAAAACATTTATATGTGACGAATCGGTGGGATGGAGGCCGAGGGTGGATGTTTACGAGATAAGAGAAGAGCTCTATATCGTAGCCGATCTTTCCTATATCGATCCTGAAAAAGTGGAACTTGAAGTAGATGATGATCATCTTATAATCAAAGGTGTCAGGGATCAGATAGGGTGCGAAAGAAAAAGGCATTACCATAAGATGGAGATCGATTTCGGACCTTTCGAAAGAGTTGTCAACCTTCCTTTTTCGATAGACCTTTCTACAGTAAGACAGTGTTATAAAAAAGGTTTTTATATTATCACTGCGAAAAAGCTTTAAGACATATATCCGGAGGACAAAATGCCAGCGCAGAACAATAATCAGAACAGAAAAACATTCAGCATTCCTGACAGATTGCCCATTCTTCCGTTAATGAACATGGTCGTTTTTCCTAATGTCATTATGCCTCTGATAGTTAATGACGAATCTCTGATCAAACTTATAAATGATTCAGTAAGTACTACCAAGATCGTAGGTATATTCGCCAACAAGCCTGACGATACCGGAACATCAAAAAAATCTGAAATTTATAATGTAGGTACTGCAGTACTCATCCTGAGAATGTTCCGGGGCGACAGGGACAATTCCGCCAGACTGCTGGTTCAGGGACTGGGAAGGATAGAACTTAAAAAGATAGAGAAAGAACTTCCCTATATTGTCGGCAGAGTGGAGTCCTTAAAGGAAAAAAAGACCCAAAGCCTGAAACTTACCGCACTCCTGAGGTCGGTGACAGAGACTTTTACAGAGATCATTAATCTGTCGCACAACATTCCTGATGAGCTACGAATAGCTCTGAATACTATAAAAACACCGTCAAAAGTAGCGGATTTTATTGCATCGAACCTGAATCTGACAATTGACAAAAGACAGAAGATACTCGAGGAAACAGATATTGAAGAAAGGCTTATACTACTTTCATCGTACCTCAACAAAGAACTTAAACTGCTTAAACTGACCACTAAGATCCAGGAAGATGTTGATGAAGAGCTGGAAAAAGACCAGAAGGATTATTATCTGAGAGAGCAGCTTAGAGCTATAAAGAAGGAGCTTGGCGAGACAGAGGATGAATCTCAGGAGCTGGAAGACCTTCAGAAAAAACTCTCAAAGAAAAAACTTCCCGAACTGGCTCAGATATCAGCAAAAAGAGAGCTGAAGAGGCTGAACAGAATGTCATCCGCATCAAGCGAATATACAGTTGCGAGAACATATCTGGACTGGCTGCTGGACCTTCCCTGGAACGAGGAGGAAAGCGGAGAAATTGACATCGAAAAAGCCAGGAAAATACTCGACGAGGACCACTACGGATTGAAGGAGATCAAGGAAAGGATACTTGAATATATGGCGGTAAGAAAACTCACCGAAGATTCGAAAGGAAGCATTCTTTGTCTGGTAGGCCCCCCGGGAACAGGCAAAACATCAATAGGAAAGTCTATCGCCAGAGCCATGGGCAGAAAGTTCGCCCGAGCATCTCTCGGAGGAGTAAGGGATGAAGCGGAGATCAGGGGTCACAGGAGAACATACATAGGCTCGATGCCGGGTATAATAATAAAACAGCTTAGGCAGGCAGGCGTGAGAAATCCTGTGATGATGCTGGACGAAATAGACAAACTCACGAGCAGCAGTCAGGGTGACCCGGCCGCAGCGCTCCTCGAAGCGCTTGATCCCGAACAGAACTCCGCATTTGTGGACCATTATCTTGACGTTCCGTTCGACCTTTCTAAAATTATGTTCATCATGACGGCGAATTATCCGGAATATATTCCCGAACCTCTCTACGACAGAATGGAGATTATCGAATTCCCCAGCTACATAACACAGGAAAAGGTTGCGATCGCGGAGAACTATATAATAAAAAGACAGATGAAGCAGAACGGGCTCAACGCAAATGATATCAGGTTCACAAGAAAGGCCGTTGAGCACATAGTTCATAACTTCACAAGAGAAGCCGGCGTTCGTAAACTGGAACAAAGGATCGAGAAGATATGTAGAAAAGTTGCGGTGATGAAAGCAAAAGGCGAAAAGACAGGTGTAAAAATAGATGAAAAAAAGGTCAGGGAATATCTCGGAAACAAGTTCATCACTCCGGAAATGGCGAACAGAAAGGACGAAGTCGGAGTTTGCACGGGACTTGCATGGTCTCCGGCCGGAGGTGCAATACTGTTCATTGAGGCCAATCTGATGAAAGGTTCCGAAAGGGTCAAGATAACCGGCCAGCTTGGAGAAGTTATGAAAGAATCCGCAGAGATAGCAATAAGCTATATGAGGGCTAACGCTGACTCTCTGGGCATCGATCTTAAGAAATATGAAAAGTCTGACCTGCATATTCATGTTCCCGACGGAGCTACACCCAAGGACGGACCTTCTGCCGGACTCGCTATTACGACCGCGATAATCTCCCTTTATACTAAAAATCCTGTAAGGAAAGATGTAGCCATGACCGGGGAAATATCTCTCAGAGGTAAAGCTATGGAGATCGGCGGCTTAAGGGAGAAGGTAATAGCGGCTCACAAAGCAGGTATAAGAACGGTAATTATACCGCATGACAATCAGAAAGATCTGGAAGAAATTCCCAAAGAAGTGCTCGAACATCTCAATATCATTCCTGTAGAGCATATCGACGAAGTGCTCAAAATAGCTTTAAAAAAGAAAATAGGAGTTAGAAAAAAAGTATAATTTTTACTTGCGAAATCAATATTTTTTGAGTTTTTTACATACTCTTTTAAAACTGAATGAAAACGTAACGGAGAAAAAGATGCGTTTAATACTTATAAACCTGATGATATTTGCCTTGACCGCCTCACTTCTGGCAGATACCTGCGGAGATAAGAAAAAGCTATATGAAGACAAACTCGATGCGTGGAAAGAAATCGAGACCAGAATGAAAAGCACGGATATCACAAAGGCTCAGTACGACGAACTTCTTCCGAAATACAATCTTCTCTGGGAAGAATCCGAGAACCTCAGAAAAGATTATCTGAAATGTAAAGACGAGTCTGAGAATCTGCACAAAGCGGCATATAATGAGGGTATACAGCTCAAAAAAGACAAAAACCTTAAAGAGGCTCTTGAAAAATTCAAAGAGGCAATAGCTATTAAGAACGACTTTGATGAAGCTTATTATCAGGCTGCTGATGTAAGCGCGGATCTCGGGAATTTCAGCGAAATGGAAAAGTATCTTGAAGGAATGAAGAACACAGAAGACAGGGGAAAAATATATTATAAGGTCGGCAACGATATAATCCACTCCAATCCCGACCGCGCCATTGAATATTATTTAAAGATGTCGAAATATTACAAGCCTGAAAATGCTTTCTATCTGATCGGCGGCGTCTATGTTACAAAAAAGAACGATCCTGGAAAAGCGGTAGAGTATTATCAGAAAGCTTTAAAACTGGATCCGAAAGACCATAAAATATACAATGCTTTGGGCGGCAGTCTTGTTGAGCAGAGCAACCTCGTAAAAGGAAAAGAGGAAAAGGACAGGCTGACCGAAGAAGCTATTTCGGTTTTCCTTAAAGGTATACAGCTCGGTCCGAAAGGCTACAGGAAGTTCTACGAACTCTGCGTCAGGCTTTCTCAGCTGTACAATGTTCAGGGAAGGGCCATAAGCGCGCTTGAGTATGCAGATAAAGCGATCACCTACAGTAAAGACGCAAAATACAGCCTAGGTCATCTTGAGAGAGCTATAGCGCTGGTAAAAATGAAGAAGTATGACGATGCAAAGAGATCCCTTCTGATAGCCCAGGAAGATTTTCTTACCAAGCAGTCAGTTGAATTCTGGCTCGGGGAGATCGAAAGGCTAAAAAATTAATCCTTACCAAAGTGAGGAGGTTAGATTTATGATAAGATATTTATTTGTTCTGATGACGGTATTAGTGTTATTCGGATGCGTTCAGAAAAAGTTTACGATCGATGAATCAAGAACGGGCGGAGCAATTGAATCCGCAAAAGTTTCAGAAGATATTATGACAGACGAGGAAGGTAAAGAATTTTATAAGACAAAGCTGGAACCGCACTGGTCAAAATTCAGGTGGATCAAGAATCGTAAGGTGCCTGTATATGCCGATGAATCTAAATTTGCCGAACCTGTAACTTATGTTTATTCAAGAGAATTCGTTGAGGTGGTTGACGGAAAGCTCGGTCTTGAACTCACAAGGATAAGAGTGTTTAATAAAGAACGCGGCTATATTGAAGGGTTCACCAAGAACAAATTCTTCTTTGACACGGATTATTACTCTGAGCCATATGAGCTCACAGAAATGGAGATCGTAAGAAGGAAGAACGAAGTCGAGAAACAGAAGAAACGCGAAGAAGAAAGGCAGCGTAAGAATATTGAGATGCAGAAAGAGAAGGAGTATAATCTGGCGATCGCGTCTGCGAGGAACGACAGCAGATCCGTTATGAAGATGACATATCAGCAGCTTTCTTCATATCTGACGCCGAAATATACTGAGGATCTGGTATATACGCAGAACGCTACAAAAACCCTTAAATTCACAGGCAAACAGACGTCGCTGTATTTCAGCATGAAGGAAGGTCAGGTCATAGGTATTCACGTGATCAATAATTCCGACGGTTTTTCGAATGAGGACGCAAATGTTCTTATATTTGAACTGATAGGAGAGATATTCTACAGCGTTGAAGATATTGAGAACATAAACAAATACATTATTAGAAAAAAGGGTGTTTTCGAAAAGACGGAATATCCGATGAGCATAAAATTCGACAACAGTAAACAAAACCCGATAATTGAATTCTCGATTGGCGATTTTACCGGTATCGAATAAATGAAATTTTATAAGATCCCGTAACATAAAAAAGACGCGTTTACGCGTCTTTTTGTTCGGAAGGCACCGCGTCGAGTTTAACTAAAAGGCAGTAATGGCAAAAGAAACTAAAAATACAAATCTTGCTCAGAATAAAAAAGCTTTCCATGACTATGAGATACTCGAAAAATATGAGGCGGGTATAGTTCTTGTCGGGAGTGAAGTGAAATCCATAAAAGCAGGTAAAGTCTCTCTGAAGGAGTGTTACGCCAAATTCATCGGAGACGAGCTCTTCGTCATAGGGATGCATGTTTCTGAGTTCAGGGAAGCAAATATCTTCAACCATGAGACCACAAGGAACAGGAAGCTGCTTCTGAATAAAAGAGAGCTTAAAAAACTTAAAACGAAGCTTCAGAATACCGGTCTGACCGTAATTCCGTTAAGAGTATACAGAAAAATGCACCTTATCAAAGTGGAGATAGGTCTCTGCAAAGGCAGAAGGGAGTATGAGAAACGAGACGCCATCAAGGAAAGAGAGGTCAAGCGTGAGCTCGACAGGGTGGTGAAATCCTTCAATAAATAAAAAAAGGCTGCGCGAGGCAGCCTTTTTCATTTGCCTATTTACCTTTTTTGACTTCTTTGATCCTTGCAGATTTACCCCTTCTTTCTCTGAAGTAGTAGATCCTGGCCTGTCTGACCTTTCCTTCTTTGACTTTAACTATCTTGTCAATGAAAGGAGAGTTCAGAGGAAGAATTTTTTCAACGCCGATACCGTTCGATATTTTTCTTATCGTAAAAGTCTTACCGACGCCTGTTCCTTTTACCTGAATGACAACGCCGGAGAAAATCTGTACCCTCTCCTTGTTGCCCTCGACTATCCTGATATGCACATCAAGAGTGTCGCCGGCTTTGAATTCCGGCCTGTCAGTCTTGACCTGCTCAGTATTAAGTGAATGTAAAAAATCCATCTTTTACCCCGTTATTTTAATTTTTCATTATACTTTTCAAACAGATCCGGTCTTGCGAGCCTTGTTCTCTCCAGTGAGTCGTTCATCCGCCATTTTCCGATAGACTTATGATTGCCCGACATCAGCACTTCGGGAACCTCATGACCTTCAAAGACGGGCGGTCTCGTGTAATAGCCGCAGTCCAGAAGTCCGTTCTCAAAAGAATCCGAGTCGGCGGAACCGATGTCCGATATCACTCCGGGGATCAGTCTGCATACTGAATCGGCTATTATCGCGGCGGGCAGTTCTCCGCCGGTCAGAATGTAGTCGCCCGTTGAGATGAACCTGTCAATGTAATGCTCGATCCTTGCGTCTATCCCCTTGTAATGCCCGCAGATGATGATCATGTGTTCCAGCTCAAGAAGCTCTCTCGCAATACTCTGAGAATACACTTCTCCGGCGGGCGTCGGCATGATAACGGTCGACTCTGGAGTCTTAAGGTCTCTTATCGCCTTCACAAAAGGCTCGACCTTCATTATCATTCCGGGACCTCCGCCGTAAGGGGAGTCATCGACCGTTCTGTGTCTGTCGGCGGTCCAGTCCCTCAGATCGTGCACTTTAAGCTCAATAAGACCTTTTTCCTGTCCGATCCTCAGTATGGATTCTCCGACAAATCCGGTTAACAGCTCCGGTAAAGCGGTTACAATGTCAATCTTCATCGGGAAGCATTCCGTCAGTAAGTTGTACCGTGATCCGTTTGGTTTCTATGTCAATATCCTTTATAAACTGCTTTATAGCAGGTATAAGAACATCCTGTCCCTTATAGTCAACAACATAAATATCGTTGGAGGACATGTCTATTACATCTTTCATCTTCCCTATAAGGCTGCCGCTCTTTAAATAAACAAGGCACTCCAGAAGATCTTCAATAAAATAGCAGTCTTTCGGAGGTTTTACCCTGTCTTTTCTGCTCACGGTTATCCTGTATCCGGTAAGTTCTTTAGCCTTTTCTTCCGTGTCGATACCTTTAAGCTTAACAATGATCCTGCTGTCATGGTAGGTCACTTTTTCAACGACAAGCTCAAAAGGAGTTCTTTTCTCTTTGGTCAGGAAGAATTTCTTCATACTTCCGAACCTTTCCGGGAAAGATGTGAGTGATACTATTGTCAATGAACCGTTCAATCCCGCTGTCCTGCCTAATTTTCCTACGAATATATAGTCGTCGGGACTGATCATTTTTTACTATTCAGCCTTGTTCTCTTCGGCAGCGGGAGCTTCGGCTACAGCCGCCTCAGCGGCTTTTTTAGCTTCTTCTTCTGCCTTTTTTGCGTCCTCGGCTGCTTTTTTAGCTTCTTCGGCAGCGGCAGCTGCGGCTTTCTTGTCGGCTTCTATCTTCGCTTTGGCTTTTTTGGAAAGTATCTTTTTCTCTACAGGTTTTTTGTTCTTCTTCTTTTCCTGAACGAGCAGCCAGTTCCTGTGAGCTTCCTCGATCTGCTCATCAGTATATTTCCTGATAGGTTCACCGTTCTCGTCAAGTACGGCGATGTATTTTATGACGGGCTTGCCGTCAGCGCTCTTTTTCTCGACCTTCTGCTTTTTGATCCTTCTCATCATGTCGTATCTCAGCATAATACCGACTTCGCTGAAAAGATTTCTTACGGTCGGTGAAGGCTGTGCTCCCTCAAGAAGCCATTTTAGCGCTTTTTCCGTTTCGATCCTCAGTCTCTCGGCCTTTCCTGAAGCCACGGGATTGTAAAGACCGATCTTTTCGATGTAATCACCGTCTCTTCTTTTTTTTGAATCGATCGCGATGATCCTGTAGAAGGGGGCTTTTTTCTTCCCCAGTCTGGTCATTCTCAGTTTAACCATTTTTCCTCCGGTTATTTATTTTATGTAATTTAATGAACGGCCGGGAACCAGTCCGGTACGCCCATTACACAATTAATACGGCCTTGCCGGAGCTTTTGCCCCGAACATTCCTCTGGCCAGTTTATTGAATCCTATTTTCCTTATCTGTCTCATCATCATGTTCATCTGCTCGAACTGTTTAATGAGCTGATTTATTTCCTGAACGCTCCTGCCCGAACCTCTGGCGATCCTTAATTTCCTGGACCCGTTGAGTAGCTGAGGTTTATTTCTTTCCTTTCTCGTCATGGAATGGATTATCGCCTCGATCTTGACAAAAGCCTTTTCGTCTATATCCATCGCGTCCAGCTTGCTGCCTATGCCGGGCATCATTTTCAGCATCGATTTTATGGATCCCATTTTCTTGATCTGCCTGATCTGTGCCAGAAAATCCTCATAAGTAAAATCTTCTTTCTCGATCTTTCTGGCGAGCCTTTCCGCCTCGGACTGGTCCATGTTGTCCTGAGCTTTTTCGACTAGCGACAGAATATCGCCCATGCCGAGTATTCTCTGAGCCAGCCTGTCCGGATGGAAGACCTCGATCTCGTCCAGCTTCTCTCCGGTACCGACGAACTTGATAGGTTTGCCGGTCACCTCGCGTATGGAAAGCGCCGCTCCTCCCCTCGAATCCCCGTCCATTTTGGTCAGGATCACTCCGTCAAAGTTGAGTTTTTCGTTGAATTCGGCGGCTGTCGTCACGGCGTCCTGTCCGATCATACTGTCGGCCACGAAAAGGATCTCGTGCGGCTGTATCTTTTCTTTTACGCGGATGAGCTCGTTCATCATCTCCTCATCGATGTGGAGCCTGCCTGCAGTATCAAGTATAATAAGATCGTTCTTGTTTTCCTTTGCGAATTCAAGCGCGCTGACGCAAATGGCGGTCACATCTTTTGAGTCCTCGGAGTATACGGGTATATTGAGCTGTTTACCGAGCGTCTTGAGCTGGTCAATGGCAGCCGGCCTGTAAATGTCAGCGGCGACCATGAGCGGCTTGGATTTGTTCTTCTTACGGAAGTAGCTGGCCAGCTTTGCTGTATGGGTAGTTTTACCGGAACCCTGGAGGCCGCACATCATGATCACTGTCGCAGCGCCTTTGCGCATCTGTACTTCAGCCGTTCCCCCTCCGAGCACCCTCACAAGCTCTTCGTGAATGAATTTTATTATAAGCTGACCCGGCGTAAGTTTTTCGAACACCTTTTCGCCGATAGCCCTGTCGCGCACCCTGTTGATGAAATCTTTCACTACAACATAGTTCACGTCGGCTTCCAGCAAAGCGACCCTGACCTCTCTGAGAGAAGCTTTGATGTTCTCTTCCGAGATCCTGTGCTGACCCTTTAAAGTCTTAAATATGGATTCGAGCTTTCCGCTCAGGTCTTCGAACATACTTCCTGACAGTTTATTAATAATAATAAAGCCCTTATTTCTAAGGAAATGCGAATATAATGAAATCACGCGAAAATAGCAAGAAAGAAATTGAGCAGGATGATGAGGATTTCCGGCGTTTTTGAAGAGTTAAAAAATCATTTTACATTCCGATCCAATTTATTTATATTGCTTAATTGTTCCTGAAAAAGTTCAGTTATAAATTAATTAATACAGGGGAAACTAAAATGCAAAATCCGTTACTGAGCAAAGAATATTTCGCACCGTACGGCAAGATCAAGGCAAAACACTTTGTTCCCGCCACAAAAGAAATAATCAAAGAGGCAAAGGAAAGAACAAAAAAACTCATCTCCCTGAAGGGTAAAAGGACTTTCGAGAACACGATGATACCTTCAATGGAGATCTCGGAAGACGTTAGCGGCGTAATTATGCCCATGGGCCAGATATACTACCTGATGTCGAACGACGAAGTGAATGAGGAATACCAGAAGTCAATGCAGCTTTTAACCGAGTTCAGCAACGAGATGTCTATGGATCCGAAGAACTACAAAATGTATAAAGATTACAGCGAGTCCGCCGATGCTAAGAAACTAAAAGGCGAAAGGAAAAGGCATCTTGAGAATGTAATGAAAGGATTCATCCTTTCCGGTGCCGAGCTGAATGAAAAAGACAAAGCAAAGTTAAAGAAGATAAATCTTGAACTTACCCAGTTGTCATTAAAATATTCCGACAACGTTACAAAATCGGCGTATAATCTGGTCATAAAGAATAAAAAAGATCTTGGGGGACTTCCTAAAGAAGTGATCGAGGCCGCAAAGGAGAAAGCAAAGCAGCTTAAGATTGACGGTAAAGGAAAAGATGTCTGGGCTTTCAATCTGGATATGCCTTCATTTCTCGCCTTCATGAAATATTCAGATAACGACAAATTAAAAGAGGAACTGTGGAGAGCTTATTTCAGCAGGGGTACGTCGAAGGGTATGGATAACAGGCCTCTGATAGAGCAGATACTTAAGCTGAGAAAGGAAAAGGCGAATCTGCTGGGGTTCAAGACATATGCGGACTTGTCTCTCGAATCAAAAATGGCCGAATCTCCTGAAGTTGTAATGAATTTTCTTGACAGCATAGCCACAAAACTGGACAAAATATCCAGGAAAGAGTTCAAAGAGATAGTCGATCTGAGAAATAAAACGAAAAAGATCAAATCGGAAGTGATGATGCCGTGGGAGTCTTCTTACTGGACCAATAAGCTCAAAGAGGAAAAATATACTTTCAACGAATCCGAAGTAAGCGAATATTTTGAGGCGAACGCTACCCTTCAGGGATTTTTTGACATTACGGGAAAGATCTACGGCCTGAAATACGAAAAAGTGAAAGGTATTCCCGTATGGCATAAGGACGTAACAGTTTATAAAATATTCGACGAAAAGAAAAAATTAAGAGCATACCTCTTCGTTGACCTTTACCCAAGAACAGGCCTGAAAAGACCGGGCGCCTGGATGAATCAATATGTTTCGGGAAAGACCCTGAAAGGAAAAGAAGTGATCCCGCAGGTGGGAGTTCACTGTAACTTCACGCCGCCCGTCGGAAAGAAGCCTTCGCTTCTCAGATATGACGAAGTCACTACGCTGTTCCACGAATGCGGCCACGCGCTCCACGGAGCGCTGAGCCTTACCGAGCTTTCTTCAACATCCGGCGCTCATGTCAAGTGGGATGTCGTTGAGCTGCCTTCATCATTCCATGAGAATTTTGCGACAAGTAAAGCCGGACTTAAGATTATTACAAAGCATTACAAGACAGGAAAAACAATGCCGGCCGCACTCATGGACAGGCTTGTCAAGTCCAACACCTTCATGGAAGCTGTCGGTACGAGAAGGCAGATCACATTCGGGATGTTCGACATGAGCCTGCACCATACGGAAAGTCTGAAGAAAAAGATGCCGTCCGCGCATGATGTTTATAAGAAAATGTACGTGAAATATAACGAGATGCCTTTTGTCGAAGATTCATACATGGAAGCGGCGTTCACGCACATTTTCGCTGGAGGTTACGCTGCAGGTTATTACAGCTATATGTGGGCCAATATTCTTGACGCGGACGCTTTTTCGGCTTTCGAGGAAAAGAAAAATATACTCGACAGGGAAATGGGAAGGAAATTCATGGAGAACATTCTTGAAAAGGGCGACAGCGAAGATATGAATGTTCTTTTCAAAAAGTTCAGAGGCCGTCCTGTAAGCGAAAAACCACTGCTGAAAAGACTCGGCATTAAGGTAAAATAAGATATTTTGATATGAAAAACCGCTTCCGGAAGGGATTTTCGCTCATAGAACTGATAACAGTTTCTTCGATCATTGCAGTTCTTGCCTCGGCGGCGGTTATTTCGTACAGGATTTATATAAAGACAGCCGTTATTTCGGCTCTTAAAAGCGCGGTCATGGTCAATGTTCAGCTGATCCAGGCTCAATATGATATAAACGGCTACTGGGTGACGGATGATCCTGAAAATGAGAACCTGACAACTCCGGAAGAACTTGAGGCTGCAGGACTTGTTACAAGGAACTGGTCGGGCGAATTTATTATGAGGGTTTTCAAACGGGACGGTTTTCCGCATGTGATAGCAAGAGAAGAGATAGGAAAGCAGAAGTACCGGATAGAAGTTGATTATCATTTCAAGACACGGGAACTTAGAGTTACCGACCTGGAGGAAGAAGATTGAAAGATTATGCGGATATAAGAAGGTCGGTAGAAAGAAAATACGATTCGCTTCTTTCTCCTTTCGCATGCAAGAACTCCGATGCTGTCAGGTCAGGCGAGACCGTTGACGAGATCAGGCCGCCGTTCTCCATAGACCGCGACAGGATCATGTATTCCGGAGCGTACAAGCGCCTCGCCGGCAAGACTCAGGTGATATATTTTTCGTCCCTTTTAGACGAACAGATAACCAACAGGATCGTTCACATACAGTATGTTGCGCAGGTGGCAAGAACCATAGGCAAGTCGTTATCTTTAAACCAGGACCTGATCGAAGCTGCGGCGCTAGGTCATGATCTCGGTCATACACCATTCGGGCACGACGGCGAGAAATATCTCGACAGGCTGTGCAAAGCGAACGGAATAGGCGGATTTTCTCATAATGTTCACAGTCTCTATATTGTAGATAAGCAGTCGTATAAAGGTAAGGGTATGAATCTGACCCTTCAGACAAAAGACGCTATCGTTTCGCATAACGGGGAGATAAATGAGGATAAACTTTACCCCGACAGGTCCAAGTCCGAGAAGGATCTGATCAAATATCTGAACAGAGAAACAGTTTTCGGAGATGACGACAGACCCATGACGCTTGAAGGCTGTGTGATAAGAATGTCGGATACAATAGCGTATATCGGCACGGATATTGAGGACGCGATAAGGCTCAAACTGATCTCCAGAGGCGACATCCCTTCAAATGTTTCCGAAGTCCTCGGGAAGAACAACAGTTCGATAATAGACACGCTCGTAAAAGACATTATAGTCAACAGCTGGGATAAAGATCATCTTGAATTTTCAGAAAGGACGGCAGACGCTTTAAGAGAGCTGAAAAGCTTTAATTACCGTGAGATATATTTAAATGAAAAACTCAAGCCGGAGAGGAAAAAGATAGAAAAAGGCTTTGATATCCTGTTCGGTACATTTCTGGAAGATATTGAAACAGACAACAGGTCATCAGACATTTTCAGGCATTTCCTAGACTCGAAGAACGCAGATTATATTACGGGAACGAAAAGTGCGGAGAAAGTAAGGGATTTTATTGCTACGATGACTGACAGGTATTTTAAATATCAGCTGGAAAAGATAACGATACCGCTGATTGACTTTTAATAATTTTTGACGGGAACATGATGTTCGATTATATAGGATCGGTACTTGAAACGCAAAATATCTTACTTCTGGCATTTTTTCTCGCCGGAGGACTTTACATTCTTATCAGAGGCGGCGGGTCTCTTATTAAAGGCGCGGAAGCTCTTTCGAGATCATACAATATTGACTCATTTATAATTGGCCTGACCGTTGTAGCTTTCGGAACTTCACTTCCCGAACTCTTCGTGAGTTTTATGGCTAATCTCTCAGACCGAGGCGACATAGGTACAGGTAATATAATCGGCAGTAATATATGCAATATCGCTCTTATTCTGGGTATAGGAGCAGTGATCAGGCCTGTAATGATGAGAGTATCCACTCTCAAGGTTGACCTGCCTATTGTTTTTGCTGTTTCATCCGTATTTTATGTAATGATGCTCGATCTTAAAGTATCCCGCATCGAAGGCGTAATGATGACAGTTATGTTCGCAGGGTATATCTACTACATTTATAAGAGAGCAAAACTGAAGAACGAGGAGCTGCTGGATGAAGACGAGATACCTCACGGTTTAAGCAGAAAAAAAGAGATAGTCATGATAATTTTGGGAATAATAGGACTTTACATTGGTTCGGAGTTCACAATAAGGGGAGCTTCCGGGATAGCCAGAGCAGCGGGAGTATCGGAGCTTGCGATAGGACTGACAATAGTTTCCATAGGAACTTCACTTCCCGAGCTGGTAGCTACACTTCAGGCTCTGAGGATGAACAATCCTAACATAGGGGTGGCTAACATTATTGGTTCGAACGTGTTCAATATCCTTTTCGTTATGGGTCTGAGCGCATCTACGAAACACTTTCCGGTAAATCCTGACAATATAAAATTCTGGGGACCGCTGATGCTTTTTGTGACCCTGATACTCTTTCCCATGGGATATAAAAAGAACAAAGATCATAAAATTAACCGGTCGTCAGGTCTAATGCTTCTTGTCTTATACTTGTGCTACTTAGTACTGTCCTTTATTATCAAGGGGAGTCTGAAATAAAAAATAATTGATGTTGTGAATAAAACAGTATTTTATTATATTACAATTGTACGCGAACACTAAAAATTCTAACCGGGAGTAAGAGCAAATGGCAAAATACAAAAGAGGTCAGGTAGTAAGACTGAGATCGGGCGGTCCTGATATGACTATAAAATCGGTCGTAGGAGAAGAGAAAAAAATGCCTTTTACATTGATCGATGACGCATGGAGATCAAAAGGTTTAAGGGACGGGGATGTGATCTGTGTATGGTTCGAGGGAAATACTTCAAAGGAAGACGGATTTGATGTCGAGCTTTTGGACCTTGTAAGATAATTAACAGGAACTGAACAGAATGCTTCGCAGAATGAAAAAATCAAAGATACACAGGGCGACCGTGACAGATGCCAACCTTAATTATCAGGGCAGCATCACAATAGACAAAGATATTATGGATGCCGCCGATATACTTGTAGGCGAGCAGGTGCAGGTGGTCAACATTAATAACGGTTCAAGGGCGGAAACCTATACGATAGAAGGCGAAAGGGGGAGCGGAACGGTATGCATGAACGGCGCGATAGCCCGCCTTGCCCAGACAGGAGACCTTCTTATTATTATAAGTTATGCCGATTATAGCGAGGACGAGCTAAGAAATTTTAAAAGTATAACCGTAAAAGTAGATGAAAAGAACAGGATCACCGAGCGTTATACTGAACCGGCATAGTGATATTTCAGGTATTAAAAAAGCGGCATATGCCGCTTTTTTTATTTGTAAATTGACTGGTTTCTTTCGGGGCCGACCGAAACTATCTCTACCGGCACGCCTGAAATCTTCTCGATATAGTCAATATATTTTTTAACATTTTCCGGAAGCATATTGTAGTCTTTTATTTCAGAAATATCTTCTTTCCAGCCTTCGAGTTCCTCATAAACAGGCTCGCATTTTTCCAGAATGTTAGAAACGGGAACGAATTCTTTAAGTATCTCATTTTTGTACTTGTATCCCACGCACACCCTGATCTTATCCAGCCCGCCCAGAACATCAATTTTTGTTAGAGCGAGAGATGAGATCCCGTTTATTCTTACGGAGTATCTTGCGATAAGAGCATCAAAATACCCGCATCTCCTTGGTCTGCCGGTTGTCGCTCCGACTTCATGACCCTTTTCAGCCAGGTATTTACCTGTCTCGTCGAAAAGTTCAGATACGAACGGTCCGTTGCCTACTCTAGTCGTATAGGCTTTCATGACCCCTATTACGCTTGTTATTCGGGTAGGACTGACACCTGTTCCGGTGCAGACTCCGCCGCTGGTGGTATTTGATGAAGTAACATAAGGATAGGTTCCGTGATCTATATCCAGTAATGTTCCCTGAGCGCCTTCAAAAAGTACAGACTTATTATTCTTCAGATACTCATCGATCAAAAGGGATACATCTTTAACATATTTTTTTATAACGGAGAATTTTTCTGTGCAGTCACGATAAATTTCTTCAAAAGAGAACTTGTTCTTTTCCCCGTACATTCCTTCAAAAGTCAGATTCTTAAGTTCGATATTGTTCCTTAAGACCTCCGCGAAAGTATCTTCGGAGAGTATATCCACGACCCTGATCCCGCATCTTGAGATCTTGTCCTGATATGCCGGCCCTATACCTTTGAAAGTAGTACCGATCTTATTCTTTCTTATTTTTTCAAGAGCTCTGTCGATCTCTTTGTGATACGGCATCACTACATGAGCGTACGGGCTCAGAAAAAGCCTGCCGTCAGGATCAATCCCCTCTTTTTTGAGCAGGTCCAGTTCGCTTATGAAGGATTCATAGTCGAAAACCACACCGTTGCCGATCGCCGAAACGGTATTGTTGTTGAGTACTCCGGAAGGGATCATATGAAGAATAAATTTCCTTTCGTTGATCTTTACGGTATGTCCTGCATTCGCGCCTCCCTGATATCTTACAACAAGATCAGTGTCGGCACTTAATAGATCAATTATCTTCCCTTTTCCCTCGTCGCCCCACTGGGCTCCAACTGCAATTCTGACGCTCATTATATCCTCCAAAATAAAAACAAGTTTAGCGTTAACTAAACTTGTTCAAGAGTTAAACGGTTAAAATACTAGGCTTTAGCCAGTCTTTTCTTCCGGTTCGACCTTTCCCAGAAGATAAGTATCGGAGAAGCAATGAATATTGAAGAATAAGTACCCACGATTATACCGATAAGAAGAGTTATGGACAAGTCTCTTATTACTTCTCCCCCGAAAATGAACAGGATAGCGACCACGAACAGAGTGGTGGATGAAGTAAGTATCGTTCTTGTCAGAGTTTCGTTTATGGAAATATTAATTATCTTGTCAAGCTCCATTCCTTCAAGCTTCTTAACATTTTCTCTTATCCTGTCGAATACGACGATTGTATCGTTAAGCGAATAACCTACAATAGTAAGGATAGCCGCTATTACGGAGAGAGATATTTCCACGTTCGATATAAAACCGAGTAATGAAAGAACGCCTACCGTCACCATTACATCGTGTGCAAGGGCAGCTATAGCTGCGATACCGTATTTGAACCTGAACTTTATCGTAATATAGATCAGAATAAAAAGCAAAGCCCAGAAGATCGCCTGTACTGTAGAGTTCTTTAATTCATCACCGACTTTAGGTCCGATACTTGAAGCTTGTCTGATCTCATAAGATTCTTTTCCGAACTTATCATTGAGTACTGATTCCACTTTTTCTTCAAGGACCTTGATGTTCTCCGCTACGCTTTCCATTTTCAATACGACCTCGGTAGAGAAATCGCTTGTCTCAGATCCTGTATCTCCAAATTCCTGAATGTCTATACCCGCAAAATCGCCGCCTGAAAAAGCAGACCTGATATTTGCGATATCGATCTTTTCATAAAATCCTACATGAACAAGATAACCGCCGTTGAACTCGATATTATAGTTCAGACCGCCCTGGATGATCACGGAAAGTATTCCTACAATAATAACAATTATAGACAATCCCAAAGCGGTTTTTATTTTTCCGACGAAATCAATTTTATTTTTTGCGCTCATTTATGCTCCCTTACAGATTTCCTTTAAATATTATATGCTTAATTTCTTTGTGTCCTTATTGACATAAAGATCGGAAAGAAGTCTGGTTACGACAACGGCTGTGTACATACTCCATAAAATACCGATCATAAGCGTCAGAGCAAACCCTTTTACCGCACCTGTCCCGAACTGATAGAGAGTTATCCCGGCTATAAAAGTTGTCAGGTTAGAGTCGAAGATCGTGGTAAAAGCTCTTTCGTATCCCGCATTTATCGCGTTCATCATGGTATTCTTTTCTTTCATCTCTTCTTTGATTCTCTCGAAAATGATGATGTTCGCATCAACAGCCATACCCATCGTAAGCACAAGTCCTGCGATACCCGGTAAAGTCAGAGTGCCTTTGAACATTCCGAGCGTCGCCAGAGTGAAAATGAAATTCAGAAGCAGGGCGATCACTGCAAAAAGCCCGCTCAGTTTATACCAGAATATCATAAATATTACAACAAGACCGAATCCCAGAATCGCAGAAATAACACCGCTTCTGATCGAGTCTCCTCCGAGTGAAGGTCCTATGACCCTTTTTTCCATGATCTCAAGGGGAGCTTCAAGAGCACCGGCCTTAAGAACGATCGCAAGATCTCTTGCCTCTTCTGCGGTACCGCCGCCCAGAGTTATCACTCCTCGGCCGTTAGGTATCCTCACCTGTATGTTCGGCGCCATGTAAAGCTTGTTGTCGAGTATTATAGCGAGCCTTTTTCCGATATTTTTACCGGTAACTTCAGAAAAAGTCCTTCCGCCATCCCTGTCCAGTTCAAAAGGTACTTCCCATCCTCCTGCAGCAGATGACTCACCTGCCAGAGACGCGTTCGCCTCTATAATTGAAGTTCCGTCAAGTACGGCCTTTTTCTCAACCAGCATTATTTCCCAGAACTGCTCGTCGTTATAGACCTCTGGTTTATTTTTCCACACGAATTCGTGATTTCCTAAAATATTCCTGACATTGTCGTTCTTCAGCATCTCGGTAACTTTAAGTCTGTTCTTCTCGTTTACGAGAATGTTTCCTGACCTTCCCCCTGTGAGAAGTGATTTAAACGGGTAGTTTTTAGCAAAATCAGCATCCGTTTCCGAAACAGCAGAGGCTGAGTCTTTATTTGATTCAGAGAATAATTTTGTCGCGTCCTCGGCATCGTTTTCAGGCTTATCGGGTTTTACATCCGCCGCCGCTGCATCTTCTTTAGTTTCTTCGGGAGTTTCGATTACAGTCTGATCTTCGTCCTGAGGTTTATTTTTAAGAACAGCGTCGATCTCGTCGATCTTCTTCTGAAGAACGTCGTTATCCGCTACGATCTTAAACTCGAGAAAAGCAGCCTGGTTTACAAGGTTTGTAGCTCTCTCTTCGTCTTTGACTCCGGGGAGCTCAACTATAATCCTGTGCTTGCCCCTCGGCTGTATCGAAGGTTCGGCAATACCGAACTGGTCTATTCTGTTCCGAAGAACTTCCAAAGTCGTAACAATACCCTTTCTTGCCGCGCTGTCAAGATTGTCGATTATCTTTTCGTTAGAGTCTCCGGTCCTTCCGAAATAACTGTTGAGAGGGACATTCCTGCTCTTGAAAACATCCAGGACGTCATTGAAGTAGCTTTCTTTATCGTTGCCGTTCACAGATTTGATCTCTGCAAGTAGATCGTCAAGCTGTTTGTCTTTCTTCAGCGCTTTGTTCTTCAGAAGCTGCTCATAGTCGATCTCAAGCACCAGATGCATACCGCCCTGAAGGTCTAGGCCCAGCCTGAGGCTCTTTAAATTTTCTTTTTCGAATTCGTTCAGTTTGTCTATCTCTTCTTCCGCAAGTGACAGATATTCAGGCTTGTCTTTATAGTCTCTTACCAGCTTTTTTTCAATTGCAGTGAGCTTTTCACCTCTGTCCTGTTTCGCAACGGCTTTGATAAGATCGTTCTTGGTCTTGATTTTTTCAACTACTGCTTTTTCCGAAGAAAAATAAGTCCGGTATGTGGGTATCAGAGCATAGACCGCCCACGACAGTAATGCCGCAAAAATAATCCACCTGATCATGTTGTTTCGTTCTTTCATAAAGAATCAAACCTCCCTTAAAATAAGAAATTCCTTTATTCCATTGTTATATAATCCGGCGAGCGTATAAAGGGTATCTTCACCGGAACGGTAAATATAAATCTATGAGGTATAATTGTCAACTGAATTATTCTTATTTATTTCCCGAAAAATTTGAGAAATTATTTCTTGACAAGGCAATTACTTTCTGTTATATTTGCAAGTTCGAAAATTAACACACAACGGAGCAGGTTAATGTACGCAGTAATTGAAATATCCGGCAAGCAGCAGATCGTCAAAAAAGACGAGATCATCAAAGTTGACAGGCTCAATGCCGAAAAAGGCGAGAGCGTTACAGTAAGCAGGGTTCTTGCATTGGGAGAAGGCGAGAATATGACTTTCGGAACACCTCTTGTAAAAGGGGCGTCAGTTATTTTTGAAGTATTGGAGAACAGAAAGGACAAAAAGGTCATAGTGTTCAAAAAGAAAAGAAGAAAGCGTTACGAAGTCAAAAGAGGTCACAGGCAGTATCTTTCTGTAGTAAAGGTGAGAGAGATAATAAATAATTAATTGAAATAAAGAGGTCATCATGGCTCACAAGAAAGGTGTAGGCAGTTCAAGAAACGGTCGTGACAGTAATGCCCAGAGACTGGGAGTGAAACTGTTCGGCGGTCAGCTGGCTCAGGCAGGTTCAATCATCGTCAGGCAGAGAGGCACAAAATTCCATCCGGGTCTTAATGTAGGTATCGGAAAGGATCACACTCTGTTCGCGCTGGAAGCAGGCAAAGTCAGATTCGTGACAAAAGCCAGGGGAAGAAAGTTTGTGGCCGTTGATACGGTCGAAACAGATTAAGGTCTTACGAAAGTAAGACTTTTTTTTTACATTATATTTATGTCTGATCATGAAAGTACCCTTTTTAAATATTGTTCTTTATGAGCCAGAGATACCGTACAATACAGGAAACATCGGAAGGCTTTGCGTGGGTCTGAACTGCCGGCTTCACCTTATTGAACCTCTGGGTTTTAAACTTACCGACAGGATGCTCAGGAGGGCAGGGCTTGATTACTGGGATAAACTGGATCACAGGATTTACGGTTCCCTTGAGGAATTTTTCAGAACAGGCTTGTCGGGAGATTTTTATTATTCATCCACAAAAGCGGAAAAGCCATATTTTAAGGTAAACTTTAAAAAAGGCGATTTCATATTCTTCGGAAAAGAATCCGGAGGACTTCCCGATGTATTTCACACCGTTCACAAGCACAAAGGACTTTTTATACCCATGCCGGGAGAAATAAGGTCCCTTAATCTCTGCAATTCGGCGGCGGTAATAATGTACGAAGCTTACAGACAGGTAAATTTAAGTCATTGTGTATGAAGCAAAATAAAATTAAAAAAAGTCTTGTTCATTTTAAAAATAGTGCATATATTTAAACTGTTATTCGGGGAACGGAGCTTTAGCAGGCATGAGAGGCTTGTTTCTGCTTCGGGTTGGTGTTGAAAAACAAGAAAATACTAATATGAATTATGGAGGATTAAATGGGAATTAGAGGAAATTTGCTCAGGATGTGTATACTGCTCATCATGGTATTTTTCGCATCCGCAAACTCGGAGATCAAAAGCCGTTCTGTAGATGTAAGCCCCTTTCTGGGAGCTTATTTCTTTGAGAAAAATATGTATATAGATCTCGATCACGGGATGAGCATGGGTTTGAGGCTCGGCTACAACATTACCGAAAGATGGGGTGTTGAGGTTACTGGCGGATATGTTAACACTGATACGAGCGGAGATTATCCGACTCCATACGGCTGGACTCTGGAAGACAACACTAATGCGGATTTTTATTTTTTCCATCTTGATGCGATCTTTCATATCCTGCCGCAGGAAAAAGTAGTACCTTATGCTGCTGCAGGAGGAGGAGCTTACAATATCGACCCGCTTAGATTTGACAGTGACATCGACCCGCTGTTCAACTACGGATTGGGTTTGAAATATTTCCTGAAAGAGTGGGTGGCCTTCAGAGTTGATGTAAGACATCTTATAGCGATCGACGAGCTCGACAATTTTGATGATCCGGGAAAGAACCTTCACAATAACCTTTCTTTTGACGCAGGCCTGACCTTCTCACTCATGGGTGAAAGTTCAGACAGAGATAAGGACGGGATCGCAAATAAAGTGGACAAGTGTCCCGATGTCCCTGAAGATAAAGACGGATTCGAAGACGAAGACGGATGTCCGGATGAGGACAACGACGGCGACGGCATAAAAGATATAAACGACAAATGTCCTAACGATGCCGAAGATAAAGACGGGTTCGAAGACGAAGACGGATGCCCGGATACTGACAACGATCAGGACGGAGTTCTTGATGCGGATGACAAATGTCCAAATCTCGCAGGACCTGCAGAGCACAGCGGATGTCCTGACAGGGACGGCGACGGGGTTTATGACAATGTTGATAAATGTCCCGATGAACCTGAAGATAAAGATAATTTCCAGGACGAAGACGGTTGCCCGGATCCTGATAACGACGGCGACGGAATACTTGATGCTGATGACAAGTGTCCGGATCAGGCTGAAACATTCAACGGATTCGAAGACGAAGACGGATGTCCTGACGCTATAATACTGAAAAAAGATGAAACTATCACTCTTGACAATATTTACTTCAAATCAGGAAAAGCGGACCTTGTTGAAAGCTCATTCCCTGTACTGGATAAAGTAGCTGTTATATTTATTGACAACCCGGGAATACATATCCAGATTGAAGGACATACAGACAGTCAGGGCTCGGAATCTTATAACAAGAACCTGTCGCAGAAACGTGCCGAAACTGTTATGAAATATCTGGTCAATAATCTTGCGATACCTCAGGATCAGCTCACTGCTGTCGGATTCGGTGAAGAGAGACCGGTCGCTGACAACAGGACCAACGAAGGAAGAGCTAAGAACAGAAGAATAGAGTTCAGAGTTAAATAATGAACGGATGACATAAAGAAAAGGCTACGGTTATCCCGTAGCCTTTTTTATTGGAGAAAACGATATGGATTATAAGATCGCAATACTTGGAGGCGGACCGGGCGGATACACAGCTGCCGTGAGAGCCGCGCAGCTCGGAATGAGCGTAATTCTTATAGAGAAAGCGCAGCTCGGAGGCACATGCCTGAACTGGGGTTGTATTCCCACAAAAGCCCTGCTCTCATGCACTGATATTCTTTCAAAGATCAGAAGTAGCGAAGAGTTCGGGATCAGAGTTGAAAATGTCAGTTTTGATCTGCGCATGATCATGGAAAGAAAAAGACAGATAGTTGACAGTCTGGTTCAAGGTCTGGATAAGTTATTCAAGCTCAGAAAGATAGAGGTTATAAGAGAGCCGGGTGTCCTTACGGGCAGGAACGAAATAACCACCAAGTCAGGAAGAAAGATCACGGCTGAAAATTTAATTGTCGCGACAGGTTCAGAACCTCTGGAACTTCCGTGTTTCAACATAGACCACATGAACGTTATAACCAGTAATGATGCACTGTCTCTTGAAGAAATACCGGAAAAAATGCTGATCATCGGTGGCGGAGTTGTGGGATGTGAATTCGCAGGCATATTTTCAGAACTCGGGTCAAAAATTACTATCGTGGAAATGCTTGATATGCTTCTTCCGACAGAGGATAATCAGGTGTCAAGGGCTGTTCAGACATCGTTCAGAAAAAAAGAGATCGAACTCAAACTCAAGACAAGGGTCGAAAAGGTTACTGTCGCGGGAGAAAACAAAGTAACAGTGAATTTCAGCGACGGCACCGAAGACACTTTTACAAAAGTTCTTTCGGCAGGCGGGAGATCTTTGAATATAAAGGGGAATGGTATCGATGATATCGGTATCGAACTTGAGAACGGGAAGTATGTTTCTGTCAGCGATACGATGCAGACGAACCTTCCGAACGTCTATGCGATAGGAGATATAACGGGTAAACTGATGCTTGCTCATAACGCAGCGGCTCAGGGTATAGCCGCAGTGTCGCACATAGCCGGCATGTCATGCCCTGTGGATTATTCCTCAGTACCGTCAGCAATATTTACATCACCCGAGATAGCCTCACTGGGTGAAAGAGAGCAGGACCTAAAGGCGAAAGGGACAGAATATAAAGTCAGCAGATTTTCTTTTGCGGCCAACGGAAAGGCGAAAGGTCTTGGAGAGACAGAAGGATTCGTCAAGATATTAACTGACGGAAAGGGGGAAAAGGTACTCGGCGCTCATATAGTCGGGCCTCACGCTTCAGATCTTATACATGAGATAGCGCTTATAAAGCAGAACGGTCTGCCGCTTCATTCACTAACTCGTACGGTACACGCCCATCCGACTCTAAGCGAGTGTGTGCTTGAGGCTGCGGAAGGAATTTTCAAGATGTCTATTCACAGCGTATAAAAAAAGAGCGGTTATTACCGCTCTTTTTTTTATTGAAGGGGATTATTGCCTATCTTTTTTTCAAAATAATCAGAAAGAATAACGGATACCGATCTTGACGTTGGTGATTTGAGGCATTTTTTTGCGATCTCTCTGCATTCCGCGGTATTTAGTCTGCGGATTATTTTTTTTACTGAAGGTACAAGAAAAGGCGTTACGCTGAGCTCTCGTAAACCGAGACCGAGGAGAAGCGGTATCGCCATTGGATAACCTCCCATCTGACCGCATATGCCTATTCCTATCTTTTTTTTCTTTGCCGCTTTTACGGACATATCTATAAGCCTGATCACTGCCGGATGAAATGAATCGTATATATTACTTACTCTTTCATTACCTCTGTCAGCCGCAAGAACATACTGTGTAAGGTCATTTGTTCCGATACTGAAAAAATCCACATACTTTGCGATCGAGTCTGCTGTCAGAGCCGCGGAAGGAATTTCTATCATTACTCCGGTTTTAATTTCGTTGTCTATTATATGACCTTCATCATTAAGCTCTTTTCGGATCTTTTTTATAAGATTGAGCGTTTTCTTGATCTCGGTAAGATTAGCTACGAAGGGAATGATGATGCTTACATTCTTTCTTGAGGAAGCCCTGACTATTGCTCTGAGGTGTGATCTGAGTATGCGGGTATGAGTGAACAGCAGTCTCATGCCTCTCTGGCCAAGGAACGGATTGTCTTCTTTTACCGCGATCTTATCGTCAAGCTTGTCTCCGCCGATATCAAGAATTCGTATAACTACATGCCTGGGGTAAAGTTTTTCTGCGACTTCGTCATAAACTTTGAACTGCTCATCCTCCGAAAGGATAGTATTGCTGCTTTTGAAAAGAAATTCGGTCCTGAAAAGGCCTACACCGTCACTGTTCCATCTGATGGCGTTGTCGGCTTCCGAGGATGACTGTATATTACTCATTATACTTATATTCTGACCGTCCTCAGTGACCGAGGGCAGCGAAGAGTATTTCAGATCATCTCTCAGCTGTTTTTCGTCCTCGTGCTGTCTTTTTTTGTATTTTTCAAATGTTGAAGGTTTAGGATTAAGTATGACCTTTCCAGCATAACCGTCCAAAATGATCAGTGTTGCGTTCTTGATCCATTTTGAAACGGACTTGACTCCGACTATCGCGGGAACCTCCAGAGCTCTGGAAAGTATTGCAGCGTGACTGGTTATACCTCCGAATTCAGTAATTATCCCGAGAAGATGGTCTTTATTGAAATTTAGAGTATCTGACGGAAAAATATTATCGGAGATCACTATCTGTCTTCCTTTTATAACACCGGAACGGCCTTTCTGTTTTTCATCGGAGATCAGGTCTTTTACGATCCTTCTGCATACATCTTCTATATCGAAAGCTCTCTGAGAGAAATACTGGTTCTTGATCTTTTCGAAAGCAGCCTGATAGTCTTTCATTACTTTCGAGACCGCGTACGAAGATTTTACGTTATGGGCCGAGATGAAATATATAACCTCATCCGTAAGTACCTGATCGTTTACGATCATAAGATGTGAATCAAATATCTTAGCGGCATCACTACCGCCTCTTTTCATGGCATTCTTCCTGTCTTCAGCTAACTGCTGTCTGACAGATTCCAAAGAAGCTCTGTATTTAACGATTTCAGATTCTATTTCATGATCGACAACAGATTCACGCGAGATATTGAGAGTTTCATGAACATAGTGAAAAGGCGTTCCGATCGCTATACCCGGGGAAGCAGCCATTCCTTTTAGTATTTTTTCCTTTATCTTCGTGTTCATTTACTCTTCATAGAATTTATTGTTTATCAGTTCTTTTATATCTTTAAGACACTCATTTTCGTCAGGACCGGAACATTTTACTGTTATAACTGAATCCTGTTCGGCGGCAAGCATCATCACACCCATTATGGATTTGGCATTGACTTCCATATCGTCCTTAGTTATAAAAACATCGCAGTCATAACCCGAAGTTATCTTAACAAGTCTCGCTGCAGGTCTCGCGTGAAGTCCTAGGGAGTTTATTATTTGTACATTCTCAGTTATCATTTTCATCTGCCGTAATAATTGATTACAATTTAAGTCCTCGATCGAAAAAAAACAACAAAATGTTGGAAGCTTTTAAATATATTATAAGTTCGACAAGTAAAATTACAGTCAGGATGTTCCTGGCGGCGGTAAGGAGAAATACTGTCCTTTTATAGCCGGATGACCTGAAAAATTTTAGCGCGTCAAGACCTTTTTCATACCCTTTTGAAATACCGGCGTACCTGATGTAAAAATTAAAAAGATTGAATAAAATCATAAGAATAATTATGATTATCCACGTACACAGGTCCGGTTTAAATCCTGAAATTACGAATTTATTTACTGTAGTAAGCGTCAGGACCGGAAATATGAGCCTGTATATCAGCCTGTCTCCGATCGAGCCCAGAACAGACGAAAGAATATTCTTTGTCTTTTCCAGATCAGCATCATTCGATTCGGAGTTCTTCAGAATTATCCCTACCGCAAATCCGGACAGGTATTCATTAGTATTGAATGTCACCAGATGTTTTGCCAGAATATCGTCCCTTTTAGGAACACCGCAACTCTTGAAAAAAGGGAAAACGCAGTAGCACAGACCTTCTCCGAAGAGGTTGTTATAATTATAAAATATGCGGATGAAGTAAGTCCTGAGAGTAAGCGACAGTATTGTTCTTCGGCTCAATTTATTCATTTCTTCGGCTCAGATTGAAATAAATATATCGTGAAGATAATAGAATGCAGAGAATAACCGGTAATACTCTGCCGTCTAAACTGCCGAGATATGAAATGTTCAAAGTGTTTAGTGATTTAAAGATCGTGTATATAACGGCCCAAATCGCAAGTGAGAATAAAAAGTATGAAAGATAAGAAAAGGACACGGCGCTGATAATGTTAGGGAATCTTTTATAGAACTTCAGTCTTTCCCTGTGTTTTTCAAAAAAAGATCTTTTGATTTTCAGATAATGTGAAGTCAGAGATGACACTGTCATTATCAGTATCAAGATCACCGAGTACGACAACAGTGAGTATTGACCGGACCCTGCAGCAGAAGTGACGATAAAAAAACCGAAAGGATATTCTGGGAATAAAGAAGCTCCAGAAGGCTGGCGGTTAAGATAGATCAGCTGAGTTGCTGAGGCTATGAGCAGGACAGGAACGGGATCGTATCCCCATAAAACAAGAAGCAGGGCGGTCGCATAAGGCTGAGTCAGAAACCCGTTCACAACATCCCTGCTTTCAAGCAGTATAAAAGCCGATATGGCCGTAAAGGCGAACATATTCACTACTTAATAAGATCTTTCATCCTGCTCAGATCTTCAAGCAGTTCATCGAGGTGATAAGTTATGTAAAGATCCCTTATTACGAATAAAACGATTAGAGCCGTAAAGGAATATTTGGCTACCTTTGCTTCTTCGGGCTTCTCTTCTTTAAGATCAGTCATTTGAGTGTATAGGGTTTTTAGTCCTACAGCGGCAACAAGAAGTACGAGCCACCATGATGTATTGAACCAATACCATCTGAAAATGAAAGCCAGAAAGAAAAGAACGGTACATACCAGACCTGTCTTTGTGCCGAGTTCCATTCTCAGTATCTTTTCCAGGAAGCTTACAGGATCGCTGTTCTCATCATCTTCATACTCAACATCAGGCATGTTATTCTCGACTTCGAGAGGTTTTTTGATCTCAGGTTCAAGTATGTCTTCATTAGCTTCAGCTTCTGTGAAAACGGTCTCATCCTTATCGATTTTTTTTCTGGGCATACAACCTCCTTATTCGTCTATATTATCGCTGTCTTCTGCGGCCTTATTTTCGACCGGAGCTTCGTCTGTCTGCTGAACCGGTTCTGTATTTCCGGGGGCCGCAACAAACTCTTCCTCCTCGTTCGGGGGTACCATGCATATGTCGGCTATACTGTCGTCTTCTCTCAATTTGATCAGCCTTACGCCCTGAGTGTTCCTACCCATTATCCTTATTTCGGCTACTGTCTGCCTGATCACGGTCCCGTTCTTAGTGATTATCATTATATCTTTTTCGTCGTCGGTTTCAGAAATATAGATCATTTCACCGGTTTTTTCAGTAAGATTCAGAGCTTTGACCCCTTTAGAACCTCTTTTGGTTTTTCTGAACGCGCCTACATTAGCTCTTTTTCCGTATCCGTTCTTGCTTACTACCATGATCGAGTTTTCCTCATTATCAGCGATGACCATGCCTATGACCTCGTCATTCTCTCTCAGGTTTATACCTTTGACGCCGATGGAGTTCCTTCCGACCTCTCTTACAAGCGATTCGTGGAACCTGTTCGCATAACCTGTTCTTGTTCCCAGAAGTATTTCGCACTCTCCCGATGTTATTGCAGCGTTGAGAAGTTCGTCGTCTTCTCTCAGGTTTATAGCTATGATGCCTCCAATGTTCGGTCTCGAGTAGGAAATGAGAGGTGTTTTCTTTATAGTACCTTTTTTTGTAGCCATCACAAGATATTTTCCGTCTTTTTCAAAATCCCTTATCACGAGAGCCGATTTGATCTTCTGCCCCTCGATCCTCTCCACTATATTGACTATCGGACGGCCTTTGGACGCTTTGGTCATTTCAGGTATCTGCCATACTTTTTTCCAGTACGCGCGGCCTTTATCCGTAAAGAACATTACAAAATCGTGGTTCGATGCGTTAAACATGAATTCAATAAAATCATCATCCTTGCTGTCCGCGCCTCTTGATCCGACTCCGCCCCTTCCCTGACTTCTGAATTCGGCGGTGCTGATCCTCTTTATATATCCCTGGTGCGAAAGGGTCACTATCATTTCGTCATCCGGAACCATATCCTCAACGGTAAGGTCTTCAGCGTAATAGATGATCTCGGACTGTCTTTTATCGCCGTATTTTTCCAGCAGCTCAGAAACTTCCTCACGAATGATCTGCGTTCTTCTCTCTTTTCTTTCGAGGATATCTTTCAGGTCCGCTATTTTAATTCTGAGCTCCTCGATCTCAGCGAAAAGTTTTTCCTGCTCAAGAGCGGTCAGCTGCGAAAGTCTCATGGCGAGAATTGACGCTGCCTGAATATCCGACAAACTGAACTCGCTTATCAGGGATCCTTTCGCAGATTCGGTATTGGAGCTTCCCCTTATAATCTCAATTACCCTGTCAATATTGTTCAAAGCTATCTGAAGGCCTTCAAGTATGTGAATTCTTTCTTCGGCTTTTCTCAGGTCGAAAATACTTCTTCTTCTGACGATCTCTTCCCTGTGATTTACGAACTGCTCCAGGAACTGTTTGAGGTTGAGCTGCATAGGTTTGCCGTTCACAAGAGCTATCATATTTCCGCTTACAGAGGTCTGAAGCTGAGTATATTTGTAGAGCAGATTGATGACAACATCCTCGTTCACATCTTTTTTAAGCTCGACAACAAGCCTGGTATCTTTACTCGACTCGTTATCCAGACCGAATATGCCGTCGATCTTTTTCTCTTTATGAAGATCGACTATCTTTTCGATCAGGGCCTGTCTGCTGACCTGATACGGAAGTTCCGTTATTATCAGTTTTACTCTCTCTCCTTTTTTATCAGGCATTTTTTTCTCGATACGTCCTCGCAGTACAACAAAACCCCTGCCTGTTGTGTACATTTCCTTTATACCTGAATATCCGTAAATTATTCCTTTGCTGGGAAAATCCGGGGCTTTGATATATGACATCAGGCCCATTTTTTCTTCGATCCCGTTCTCCGGATCGGCTTTTACCGGTTCTATAGGTATTTCCGGGTCGTCTAAAAGCGCTATCACACCTTGAAGTACTTCCCCCAGATTATGCGGTGGTATGGAGGTCGCCATTCCTACCGCAATACCCTGAGATCCGTTCACAAGGAGATTAGGGATCTTTGTTGGCAGGACCGACGGTTCAGTGAGAGTGTCGTCGTAGTTGTTCGTAAAATCAACGGTCTCTTTGTTTATATCGGCAAGCATTTCATCAGAAAGTCTGTTCAATTTTGCCTCGGTATATCTGGCGGCGGCGGCAGGAAGGTCCACGTTACCGAAGTTACCCTGTCCTCTCACTAGTGGATACCTGTAAGTAAAATCCTGGGCCATTCTGACAAGCGCCGCATATATCGCCTGATCGCCATGGGGGTGGTATTTACCCATGACCTCACCAACTATTCTGGCGCATTTATTTTCTTTTTTGTTGTAATGAAGTCCAAGTTCATTCATTCCGTACAGGATCCTTCTCTGTACCGGTTTAAGACCGTCTCTCACGTCGGGAAGAGCTCTTGATACGATGACCGACATAGAGTAGTCTATATACGATCTCTGCATTTCATCTTCTATCGAAGCCTCGATGATATTTTTGTCCTGCGGTATCTCTGACATTGCGATGTCTCCAAAATTATAGACTGATTTTATCCGCCTGTAATTAATAAAATTTAATTATATTAATCAAGTTATTAATTAAAAAAATAGAGGTTCTTTTTACACTTGTTTTATTCGTCATAAATATTTACTTTTCACTGTATGAACAGAAAAGTTCTTAAATATGTGATCCTCAGCACTGCTGTATCTTGTCTTTCACTGGTCACGCTTTCGCCTTTCTTCGACAGATTCGAGAATCAGATATACGATCTCAGATTCAGGCAGAGATATGTAGAAGCGACAGAGGAAGGGTCGCTCGGAAATGTTGTAATTGCAGATATAGACACAAGGTCCGTCAATAAACTGGGAAAGTATTTTGACTGGCCCAGAACATATTTCGCTAAAACAGTCGACGCTCTCTCAAAATACGGCAGCGCTTATACATGCTTCGACATCCTTTTTGATAAGAGCGTTCTTGTCGAAAATGATTCTATTTTCAGCAGCTCAATCAGTGAAGCGGGTAATGTGATCACCGGGTATAATTTCGAGTTCGAGGACAGGGACAATTTCATTTATGCAGATTCTGCCGATACTAAACTTTCGAATGCTTTTCCGGTTGTTTCCGACAAAAAATTCGATACTGACGAATTTACTGTGATGAATGCGGGAGACGAATCTATACTTAACTCTAGTCTGGCCAACGGATATCTCGGAATTGATTCCGATGACGACGGCGTGATCAGAAAAATTCATCTTTTCAAGAAATATAAGGAAAAATACTATCCGTCTTTCGCGCTTGTAATTTCTTTAAGAGTGTTAAACGCGGATGTGAACAGTATTAAGCTCAATAATGGTGAAAGTGTTGAATTCACGGACGGCGCGGGAGTAAAAAGAACGATACCTCTTGATGAGAATAATTTTATGCGTATTCATTACAAGGGCCTGTGGCGCTCGTTCCAGACAGTATCGTTTTACGATGTAATGGAAAGAAGGGTCGGCAAAAAGACATTCAGGGATAAACCGGTCATTATAGGATCTTCACTGAGAGGCCTTATGGATCTTAGATCTACGCCAGTACAGAAACATTATCCCGGTGTTGAAGTTCATGCAAGTATAATAAATACGATCCTCAGCGGCGACTTTATTTCCGTAACAGGAAAATCTTCCGTTTCGGTCATTATGCTGGGAATGATAATTATGACATCGCTGATAATTTACAGCAGAATGAACATAGTTCTCTCCTCCCTGGGTGTTCTTATCACAGGTATTCTCTACTACAAACTCACTGGAAGATTTTTTTTTGAGAATAACCGGGTTCTTGATACTACCCGTCCTCTCATAGCCCTCTTCTTCACTTTCTTGACTTCATATACGATCAGATATTATATCGAGAACCGTTCAAAAAAATTTATAAAGGCTACTCTCGGCAAATATGTTCCTGAGATAGTATCTAAAGAGCTGCTGAAAAATCCTGAGAAATTCAAGCTCGGAGGAGAAAAGAAAGAGATAACAATGATGTTCTCTGATATCAGGAGTTTTACTTCGTATTCAGAAAGAACTGATCCTAAGCAGCTTGTAGAATTCTTGAATATTTACCTTAAAAGGATGACGGGAGTTATAAAAAGGAACAGCGGTACTCTCGACAAATACATGGGTGACGCTGTAATATGCTTCTTCGGAGCGCCGGTCGATAATGACCATCCCTTCAATTCATGCAAGAGCGCTCTCGAAATGATGAATGAGCTCAAGCTGCTTAAATCGGAACTTAAAGAAGATACTTTTAAAAATATCGACATCGGTATAGGTGTCAATACAGACGTTGTTACTGTGGGTAATATAGGAAGTGACGATCTTTTTGATTATACGGCGATCGGCGACGGAATGAATCTGGCTTCTAGGCTTGAAGGTTTGAATAAGTATTACGGTACGCATATTCTCGTAAGCGGAAATACGTACGGAAAAGTCAAAGATAAGTTCATTTTCAGAGAACTCGACGAAGTGTCGGTTAAAGGTAAGGACAGGTCTGTTAAAATTTATGAACTCATCGGGAAAGCCGGAGATGAACCGGATGAAAAAGTAAAGATGATACTCGAAAAATACGGTTCGGCCCTGGAAATGTATAAGTCCGGGGATTTTTCTAATGCTGTCACCGTCTTTAACGAACTTTCTGAAAAATTCAGCGACAGATCTTCGGCGCTGATGGCGGAAAGATGCCGAACGATGGAAATAAGTCCTGTGGAGAACTGGGAGGGTGTCTGGAAAATGGATTCGAAATAAAAATATCAGGAAAAAATGCACAGAAGTTATGATGTAATAGTTGCCGGAGGAGGTCACGCCGGGGTCGAAGCTGCATGGATCAGCGCGAAAATGGGGGGAAAAGTTCTTCTTGTCACTCAGACGGTAGATCAGCTAGCCCAGATGTCGTGCAATCCGGCGATAGGCGGACTGGCCAAGAGCCATCTGGTCAAGGAGATAGATATTCTGGGCGGGCTCATGGGGATAGCGGCGGACAGAACAGGCATCCAGTTCAAAACCCTTAATTCCTCCAAAGGTCCTGCCGTCTGGGCTCTGCGTGTTCAGTCAGACAAGAGGAAATATTCCGAATTCGTCCGGAGCAGGCTCGAAAAAAAGAAGAACCTGAACATCATACAGGATGAAGTTACAGATCTTATCATCGAGGACGGCGAAATAAAAGCTGTAAAAACATCTATAAACGGACTCATACACACAAAAACGGCGATAATCTGCTCCGGAACATTTCTTAAAGCAGTGATCCACATCGGGAAGAAGCAGATTCCGTCAGGCAGGCTTGGAGAACCGTCCGCTGACAGCCTTTCAAAAAAGCTCCGCGACCACGGTTTCGAGACGGGCAGGCTCAAAACGGGAACCCCGCCGAGAATAGCGGGATATTCCATAGATTTTTCCGGTCTTGAGGTCCACGGTTCGGATGAGCATGTGATCCCTTTCTCGTTCAGGCACAGTAAGACATATCTTAAGCAATTACCGTGCTATATAACATACACGAACCAAAGAACCCACAGCCTGATCGATGCGAACCTGGACAAGACCGCGCTTTTCTCCGGTCAGATCAAGGGAACCGGGCCCAGATACTGCCCGTCGATCGAGGACAAGGTTAACAGATTCAGGGACAAAATATCACACAGGCTGTTCCTTGAACCCGAAGGGCTTTACACGAACGAGTATTATGTGAACGGTTTCTCGTCAAGCCTTCCCGTCGAGATTCAGAAAAAAGCGCTGAGAACGGTCAAAGGAATGGAGAACGCCCATTTTGTACGCCCCGCCTATGCTATCGAGTACGATTACTTTCCTGCTTACCAGATAAAAATGAGCCTGGAAACCAGAAATATATCAGGTCTGTTCTTTGCCGGCCAGATAAACGGTACATCAGGCTATGAGGAAGCCGCCGCTCAGGGTCTCATGGCGGGCATAAACTCTATATTAAAGATAAAAGGTGAAGAACCTTTCATTCTGAAACGGAACGAGGCCTATACAGGCGTTCTGATCGACGATCTAATCACAAAAGACATAAGAGAACCTTACAGGATGTTCACTTCCCTCGCAGAGTACAGGCTTGAACTAAGACATGACAACGCGGATTCAAGGCTTCTGAAGTATGCCGAAAAATACAGGCTGCTTGCCGGAAAAGAAATAAAATATTTAAAGGACAGACTTGATAACATAGCAATACTTCCTGAGATGTTTTCTTCTATCAAAATAAAAATGAAGAAGCTCAATGAGTTCTATGAAGCTAATTCTATAGGGTCATCCTCTGAGGGAACGGATATTTACAGGCTTTTAAAAAGGCCGGATACAAATATAAATATGCTGCTCAATTCCGGACTGCTGGATAAAGTAAAAGATAAGTTCAGTTATTACGAGCTGAAACAGGCCGAAACTCTGATCAAATACGAGGGATATATTAAAAGGCAGAGCGAAATGATAGGCAGGTTCGAAAAGAACGAGAAAATAAAACTTCCTCAGGAGATCGATTATTCACAGTTCAAAGGACTTAAAAAGGAAGCTGTTGAAAAGCTAAACAGGATCAAACCTGTTTCCGTCGGGCAGGCGGGGAGGATCGCCGGCATTTCCCCTGCGGACATATCCGTTATTCTTATAAATATGAAAACTAAAGGGCTG
>DAIMKZ010000004.1:0-48422 GCA_036721445.1 Candidatus Delongbacteria bacterium | reverse complement strand
AAATAATTATTTGTGTTCATTTAAATAAATAGAGGCTGAAAATGAAAAAGCTGATTATGATGTTAATGATGTGCGTGCTGTTCTGGGCAAACACTGCAAACTACTGCCCTATAGCTGAACGAGATAACTTAAAGCTATATTGAGTATAATTACATTATCCCGTCGATAAGTATTTTGATGCCGATGAATATGAGAATGATGCCGCCGACGAGTTCGGCGCTCTGTCCGAGCCTTCTGCCGGCGCGCTTGCCTATGTTGACGCCGATGAGTGAAACTATAAAGGTAGTGCAGGCAATGAATACAGCCGGAAAGAATATCTCTACATCGAGGATGAGTATGCTCAGTCCGGCGGCGAGGGCGTCAATGCTGGTCGCGACGGCCATAACGAGCAGCGGCCAGAGGTCAAAATAGCAGAAGGTCCTGCAGTCCTCGGGTTTCCTGCTCTCGAGTATCATTTTAATACCGATGAAGCTTAATAGACCCATTGCTATCCAGTGATCAAAAGTCTTAATGTATGCCAGAAACAGAAAACCTGCGAACCATCCGATGACCGGCATGACGCCCTGAAAAACACCGAAGAAAGCTGACATCTTAAGTTTATCTGTTGTTTTTACTTCTTTGGAGCAGATCCCGGCCGCGATCGAAACTGCGAAAGCATCGGCTGAAAGGGCCAGTCCAAGTAAAAATATTTCGAGAAGGCTCATATGTTTTTCCTCTTTAATATAGCGAGCGATTCTATATGTACCGTGTTGGGGAACATGTCGAATGCGGTTATTTCACTTATTTCGTAATTTATAAGTATATTAATATCTCTTTTCTGGGTGACTGGATCGCATGAAAGATATATAAAGATATCCGATCCTGAACCGTCTATGGTTTCGAGAGTCCGGTGTGCAATTCCTTTTCTGGGCGGATCAGCTATGATCACATCGAATTTATCAGTTAAGGAAAGATCTCCTGCGTCTGCCGTTATCAGTTCTGTATTTTCATTTCTTTCAAGAAATCCGAATGAAGAGCTGTTCGATTCAATGCACGTTCTTATCACTCCGGGAAAGTCCGACAGCACTCCGCATCCGGAATATAGATCAAGTATTTTCATGCCCGGCTTAAGTATTCTTGAAAGCTTTTCAAGTATCCTGTTCAGTATTAAAATATTCGCCTGAAAGAATGAGCCGGGTGAAACTTTATATTCTCCGTTATCCGTACCGAGAACGCAGTTGTCCGTTCCTGATACGAAAACCGGATCTTTTACAAGTACCGAGTTCGAGCCTGCCGAGATCGAATAGAAAGAAGAAGAGATGCCCGGAATATTTTTGAGGATATTCTTTATGGAGGATGAGGGCTTTTTTACTATGAATCCGGCCTGGTAACTGTCTCCTGCTCCGCGAATAAAAAGCTGTTCGGGAAGTTCGATGTGAGGAATGTGTCCCAGCCTGTCTTTAACATGCTCGACGATCCTGTTCATTTCGACGGTCATTATAGGACAGGAATGATCCCATCCTGTAATTTCGTGCGAGTTCTGCCTGTATGTTCCGATAATTATTTTCCCGTCTTTTTTCCCGACCGGTATGACGGCTCTGTTCCTGTAAGAATATTGCGGAGACGGGATTATATCAATATTACTTCCGAAGAGTTTTGATATTTTCTCTTTTTTGAGCTGAAGCTGTTTTTCGTACGAAGCGAAGATCAGCTCGCATGTTGTGCAGTTACCGTTACGGCATTCGGGCGTTACTCTGTCTTTATCGAAAGAAGTAATTTTCAATATTTTTCCGAAAGCGACATTCTTTCCGGACTTGATTATTTTCACTTCGGCTTTCTCTCCTGGCAGCAGTCCGGGGCATACGAGCTTAATTCCTTCAACTTTAGTGACAGATTCGAACAATTCGTTCAAAGGACCGGCTTCAATAGTTATCGTCTGATTTTTGTTCAGGCTCATCTCATCCTCAGAAAGCGTTTAATGTAGTCAACCGGTTCTGAGATGTTCATGAACCTGTATCGGTAGGTAAGACCGAGGTTATATCCGTATTCGCTGTCAATAGAGTCGTACTGGTAACCTAACGACGTGAATATATAATTATTGAGCCTGTAATCAAAACTGAGACTGTTTTTGTAGCCGTACTCTCTGTCGGCTATCTCGGCATATTCTTCAGACCCTATGTATTTTGAGTTCCAGGTCAGTGCAAGATCGTCGGTAAAAAATTTCGAAACAAAGAATTCGCTCCCCACAAAATATTCGGCATAATTTTCAGGTATTTCAAGAGAACCGAGCTCGCTGTCAATGAAATTTCCGCTGACGTTAGGCCTGATCGAAACCTGAGCTCCCAGAAATCTTCCGAGAACGTTTTCGATAGGTGAAAGTATAGGGCTGAAAAGTTTAGTGTCTACCGCTACCGCGAATATCTGCTTGGCGGTTCCCTCAGTATCCAGACCTGTGATCCCAGTGTCTGAATCCAGCCATGAATTGCCGAATTCGTCAACAAGTACTATTGAAAGTTCGCTTATCCTTGCGCCGCCTGAGTCGATTATCTGGCCGTCTTCGTCTTTTGAGACTATCTTAAGCCAGACGGTCTCATAATCGGAAAATCCCGTTGAATCGATCTTTGTCTTTACGGTCGTTTTTGCGGATGCTTTCAGATACGGGTCGGTATATCCCCTAATGTTTTTATACCCGTCAAAAAGGATCGAAACATTTTCAACGGTGAAAGACAGAGCGGAGTAGCTTCCTGTTCCGTTCCTCCCTGAAATAGTGCCTGAATACTGGAGTTCTCTAGGCTTAAAGACGTTTCCTTTTAGAATGAGACCCTTGCTGTCGGGAGAGATGTTTATATTCACATTTGACAGTTCGTTATCAAGAGTCGAGAACGATCTTACGAATCTTTTCCAGAGAGAGCTTTCTTCAGTACCAATGTTATAAAAATACTTATTACCACCGGTAGGGATTATCTCAACATCCAGCTCCAGATCTCCGAAGATATTCCTGAAGCTCAGATTTTCTTTTTTATCTTTTATCTTTTTCGGGTGCACTTTCTTTTCAAGGAACGGATAAGTGATCCTGGCGTTCTTCAGGTATGCTTTTCCATCCAGAACAAGATTTTCACCTCTTTTGTATATCCTGAACCGTTTCTCCTTTTTCCCCTTAAGAACAAAATTACCGTAATCGTTGTCCAGCATCATCCTGTAAGCATTAAAATCTATGCCCTCTTCACCGACTTTTAACGACAGATTGCCCAGGTTTATACCGCCCGGTATTATTATATCGCCGTATTGTTCGTTCATGACGGAATTCTCTACTGTGATTTCGGCTCCGGTGGATGATTCTCTCATTATCAGTTTCACAATATCCAGTTTCAGATCTTCATCCACGAACAGTTTTGATCTTATCCGGCTGAAACCCTTATGTGACCCGAAAGGCGTGAATTTTCCGTCAAGAATATAAAGCTCCAGCTCTTTAAGTTTAGGTTTTTTGTATCTTCCCTCAACAGTGAATTTTCCTTCACACTCTGAATAAGAATCAGATATGAAAGTTGTTTTTTTATCGAGATACCCGAGAAGGTCTCCGTGGAAGTCGCCTGTAACATATATTTCCGATCTTTCGTCATATGGTATGAAGCCCTCGGCATTCAGGTTCAGATAACTTCCTGCGTCGACGAGGAGTTTCTTCACAAGCACGCCCGTACTGTCAAATTCTGAAGTAACGAGTTCGATCTTTTCGATCCTGTCGCCGTTTACAGAACCCTTTGAAAAAGTAATGTCAGAGTTTTTAAGTCTGATATCGGGAAAACCACCTGTTAGTCCAGCTTTATACTTCAGCCGTCCGCTGAGTTTTATTCCCGTAAGGAACGGGTTAAAATAATCGGCCCGTATATCCCCGTATGTGTCAAGCTCAATATTCTTCATGCCGGAAATATTTCCTGAAGCAGTAAGTACTCTTGCAAGACCTTCATAAACAATTATTTTTTCGATTCTGATCTTTTTATTTTCATAATGCGCTTCAGCTTCGGCGGATATCGTGATGCTGTCATTTTGAGCGTCCTTGTATTTGAGAATGTTTTCATTAATGAACAGATCAGCATAAGGATTTAATATATTCCCTCTCAGTTTAAGAACGATGTCCGTGTTAGTGGTCAGGTTTTTTACACCGAAAAATTTACCGAGATCAAAATTGTACGCCTCGAAGTTCCCGTCAATATTTTTATTCTTTGTGTTAAAGGATAGTTTTCCGACGAGAGGTTTAGCGTCGAAGAAGATATCGGACAGGGACATAGTATCTTCCGATAGAGCGAACCGGAAATTCGCGGGACGGCTGATAAGGTTCTTTTCACCGGGTACCCAGTTAACGAAAGATTCAAGTTTATCGTTACCCAGATCGAATTTTGCCTCGAGATCACCATAAAGAAGGGAAATAGGATCTTTTGATCCGGCCCTGACGTAAAAAAAATTCCTGTTGCCGGTCATTTCGTAAAAAAGCTGAGGCGGTTTTTCTGTCTGCTCGTATCCTGTAACTGTTCCTATCAGACCGATCAGATCGTCTCCGCTAACGGAATATGTTCCGTTAACAATATCGTAATATCCGGAGACATCCTTTTTGCCGTCCTTTGCCGTAAGAGAAAAATCGGCTATCGCGCCCTTCACGTTAAGTTCTGCTTTAAAAACAGGATCGTCATCATTCTGTTTAAAATCGAATGCGCTCATTTTAGCATTGAGGCGGGGGAAACCTTTGAAATTGCCTGATACTCTGCCCTGAGCAATAGCTGAAAGACTTTTAAGATACTCCGGAGAACCTGGAATACTTGAAAAAATCAGACCGGTGGATTTAAAAGACATGTCGTAGCCCGGAGATACTGATGAAAATCCGTTTATTTCTCCGTTAAGCCTAATCACGCTGTTGAAAACTAAGAGACCTGAATTGTCTATTATAATGCGTCCTGATTTATAGTGACCGTTCAGTTCTACCTCTTTAGCTACTGTATTCTTGTATTTGCACGCTCCGGAAAAAAGTTTAAAATTGATCCTCGGATCAGTAATGTCATCAGTAAAATGAAGTTCGACCCTGTTGTCGTCAGAAAGCATTATTTCATCTGCGATCTCATTAAATCCCTCGTTCTTCAGCAGTTCCCTGATAAGTGTACCCGGAATGTCGCTTGTACTGAAAAAAACATCACCGGAAGGGTAAAGTATATTCATTATCCTGCCCTGTCCAGTGAATCCGATATTGTTGATATACCCTTTTGCCGAATTAAGAGACACAAGACCGTTAATGTATGTTAAGTCGAACTCAGTATTTCTCAGGAACACTCTGTTATTGAACGACATATCGAGACCGGAGAGAGAGAAATTACCCGTAAGATAGAGTTTCTTCTCGGAGTATTTGTTTATCTCAAGTTTCATTTTCCCGGCATATTTTCCGCGGCTGATGTTGTATAGTCCGTACGGCGATGTAAAGGAATTAAGTTCATTAGAACCGAGATCGAGATCGATCTCCGCTGAATAAAGATTGTTGTCGATATTACCTTTGAGACTGATGTTATTCCCGTTCGGAACGATGAATTTTCCGCTTAAATTCAGTGCGATGTTCTTATTTTCGTCGTACTCGGCCGATCCGCTCATTCCGTTTATCAGCTTTAATCCGAAATCCGAAATGTATGACAGATTCACATCGTTGATCCTTATGGACTTCACATAATCGTATTCTTTCAGAAATTCGAGAATTTTCTGGAAGTCGTCGTATTCGAACTTCCATTTTGTTCTGCCGTCCGGCCTGGTTTCAGGGTTGATGGTTATGTCGCAGCCGTTAAGAACTACAGATCTGGCTTTGAAGAACTTTTCGCCGGGTCTGAAGAGGTTGCGCAGAGATTCCATGAGAGAAAAATCGATGGTAAGAATTTTAATATGCACCTTGACATTCTCTTTTTCGTACACAACATCGTTGAGGATGAGTCCGCTGAGACCGATAACTATCTCGCCGATATCAAAATTATCCGCGCGGACGGCGGGACCGGCCTTAGAAACGATGTTTTCTCTTATTATAGGGGAAATAAGCGCTTTCTGTATAAGATTAAATGATGCGTATGCAATTATGAGAAATAGTAAAAAATAGTAAAATATTCTGTTCCGTACTCTCAAAAGACGGCTCCGGATTTTACAGGTCCCCGTTCTTCAGCTTTTCGGCTTTGTCCTCAAGTATAAGCGCGTCTATAAGCTCATTAAGATTCCCGTCCATAATGAAATCCAGTTTATATAAAGTGAGCCCGATCCTGTGATCCGTTATCCTTCCCTGCGGAAAATTATAAGTTCTTATCTTTGCGCTTCTGTCCCCCGAACCGACCTGGAGTTTTCTCGTGGCGGATTCAAGCTCGGCGGCCTTGCGCTGCTCCATTTCCTGGAGCCTTGACGCGAGTATCTTCATGGCGGAGTGCCTGTTCTTGAGCTGGGATCTTTCGTTCTGGCATGTCACAACTGTTCCGGTCGGGAGATGTGTGATCCTTACTGCGGAGTCGGAAGTGTTGACATGCTGTCCGCCGGCGCCCTGGGAACGGTAAGTGTCTATCTTAAGGTCTTTTTCGCTGATCTCGATCTCTCCGATCTCGGTCTGGGACAGAACTGCCACAGATGCGGCCGATGTATGCACCCTTCCCTGAGTCTCTGTCGCCGGCACCCTCTGAACCCTGTGCACTCCGGACTCGAATTTCATCTTGCCGTAAACCTCTTCGCCGCTGACCTCGATTATGGCTTCCTTGAGGACTCCAGGATTGGTCTCGTTGTAATCAACGGTCACGAAGCTCCAGCCCATTCTCTCTGAATATTTCTGATACATTCTGTAAAGATCGTTGGCAAAAAGCCCCGCTTCGTCGCCGCCAGTTCCGGCTCTGATCTCAAGATAGATGTCCTTTGTGTCATTCGGATCTTTCGGTACGATCAAAAGCTTTATCTCATCTGTCAGTTTTTCGCGCAGAGGCTTCATTTCGTCAAGTTCGGCCTCAGCCATCTCTTTCATTTCGGTGTCGCTTGACGCGAGCATTTCTTCTGCCTGAGCGATATTGTCTTCGATCTTGAGGAGTTCTGAGTATTTCGTTACGATAGGTTCAAGTTTAGCTCTCTCCTTTCCGAGATCCTTCATTTTCTGGAGGTCTTTGTGAATATCCGGTTCCGAAAGCTGTTCCGTAAGGCTGTCGTATTTTTCTTTTATATTTTTGAGTTTCTCTTTCATTCTTCTCTTACTTTATGTTCAGTTCTTTTGCGTATTCAATAAATTTCTTGTTGAGCTCGAATTCGTCAATCCCTGAGAGTTCGAAATCTTTCATAACGACATTGCCGTTTATTATCGATCCGGCAACTCTTGACTGAAGGATTCCGAATATAAGGTTCGTATGGAGATTTTCCTGGGTGATCTCGTGTTCCGGCAGGTAGTCTACAAATATCAGGTCAGCCGCCGCTCCCAGTTTAATCTCTCCGATAGATTTCGAAACGAAATTGTTAGCGAGCCTGAAGCTGGATTTTGAAAGTATCTCGGATATCTCGGTATTGCCTGAGCTGAATCCTTTTACTTTCTGCCTGAGGATCCTGTGAGCGAAAGAAGCCTCTGACATTATTGAATGGTATATTCCGTCTGAACCGAATCCCATCGGAATGTTCTGGGCTACGATATCTTCGATCGGAGCAAAATCCAGACCCTTGTAATATGCTGAAGACGGAGTGAGAACGATTCCCGATTTGGATTCCTTTATGATCTCGATATCGGTCTCGTCGATATAGTTGGTCGATGCGAGGATGGTTTTCGAGTTCAGAAGACCTATGTCGTAAAGCCTGTCGATACAGTATTTCTTATCGAAATTCCTTACGGATATCTCATCTTCGTTGTCTGTTTCCGAAAGGTGTATGACCGTTCCTGTTCCTGTTCTTTCAGTAAATTTCACAACATTTCTTAAGAGACGGTCTGAAGCCTCATTGGCGTTGTAGAGACCGATCATTCCAGTTATCAGCGGATTGTTCTTGTATTCTTCTGCGAATTCAGAGTTCATTTTGAACATCCTGTCGGCTTCTTCTTCACCGTTCCTGTTGCTGATCTCGTATCCTATAACTCCTCTCATCGAAAGCTCTTCGAAAGCTTCTGCGATGTCTATAAGAGAGTCGTCAATGCAGGCAGGACTTGAATGAAGGTTGAATATCGTGGTTACGCCGGATTTTATAGAGTTTATGATGCCTTTTACAGCGGAATAATATATTCCGTCTGACGATAGTTTGCCCGCCAGTTTCCACCAGTATTTGTCCATATATGTTTTATAATCCGAACTACTGTTGATTTCTGTAGGTATGTTTGGAAAAAATCCGCTGTAGAGATGGTTGTGGAAATCGACGAAACCGGGCATTACGATCCTGCCTTTCGCATCGATCCTGTTATTTTCATCAGAATATTTTGCCAGCATGTCTTTTTCGGAGCCGAAATCAAGAACGGTTCCTCTTCCCACATAAACCGCGCCGTTCCTGATATTTTTCGGTTTTGGTCCGAAAGTTAGTATATTCGAGTTAAGGATCAGATAATTTTCCGCCATATTAATACCTCCTGTTTTAAATAAGGAACTAAAAGTATTAAAAATTTATGCTTTTAGCAAGTAAATTCAAAGACAAGGATATAAGAAAATGCCGACAATAATTGAAAGATAATTTCACTTGACAAGAGATCATATCTTTATTATATTTTCACGCTCATTGGAACAAGGCGAAAAACGGCAAAAAAGGAGTAAAAATGCCTCATCACAAATCAGCGGCTAAAAGACTGTCGAAATCGAAAGCGGAGAACGCTTACAACAAACATTACAAGTCAATGATGAAAACTGCGATAAAGAAAGTCAGATCATCCGCTACAAAAGAAGAAGGACAGCAGAACTATCTCGCGGCCCAGTCGATCCTCGACAAACTTACGATAAAAGGCGTGATCAAGAAAAATAATGCTTCAAATAAAAAATCGAAATTATCGGAATTTGTCGGAAAACTGAATCCCGGTGAAGAAAAAAAGTAATTAGAAAGCAGCCATGAGCTGCTTTTTTTATCGGCTTTATGAGAACACTTGTGATCGGAGATATTCACGGATGCTATGACGAGCTCGCCTCGATGGTGGATAAATTCGCTCCTGAAAGTTCAGACAGGATATTTTGCGTGGGGGATATCATCAACCGCGGTCCGTTCTCGGATAAATGCATCAGGTTCGTAAAGGAAAACAATATCAGGGCTGTAATGGGGAACCATGAACACTGGTATATAAAAAGCTGGCCATTCACAGACAATTCCGTAGAATCATTCAATTTCAGAAGGCTCGAGATAGAAGAGCATCTTGAATGGATGAAGTCACTTCCTTATTACATAATAGAAGAAGACTTCATAATCGTTCACGCCGGTTTCGATCCCGCCGTCGCGTTCAAGGACAACAGCAAAGATAATCTGGTCTCACTGAGAATGCTTGATCATACGGGCGCACCCTGGTTTGACGGATATTACGGTACAAAGCACATTTATTTCGGCCACTGGGCAAAGCTGGGCCTGATGTTCGGAAAATATGTTACTGCCCTTGATACCGGCTGCGTTTACGGTAATACTCTTTCAGGCTATATTCTGGAGGAAAGCAGACTGATACAGGTGCCGGCTAAAAAAGTTTATCACAGCATATACGAAGACTCGTTCAATCCCGGAGAAATGATAAGGAAATGATGAAAAAACTTGATCAGGATACTGGAACTGCCAGGCTTACTAAGCATGTTCAGGCCGCAGGCTGAGCCGGAAAAGTAAGTCCGGAGGACCTGAACCAGATAATCGGAGGGCTGAAATTCCCGACGAACTCAGCCGTGCTTGTAGGTTTCGAAGGCTCGGACGACGCTGGAGTTTATAAATTAAATGATAATGACGCTATCGTTCAGACCGTTGATTTCATTACTCCGGTAGTCGATGATCCCTACACTTACGGCACAATTGCGGCCGCCAACAGCCTTAGCGATATTTTCGCGATGGGCGCGAAAGTACTGACGGCTTTGAACATAGTCGCTTACGATTCCTGCCATGTGACAAAAGAGATGCTCACTGAGATATTGAGAGGCGGTATAGATAAAGTCACTGAGGCGGGCGGTATTATCCTGGGCGGGCACACTATCACAGATATTGAGATGAAATACGGACTTTCAGTGACAGGGATCGTGCATCCGGAAAAAGCTGTCAGGAACGATACCGTGAAAGCCGGAGACTATCTTATACTTACCAAACCGATAGGTTCGGGGGTGATAACGACCGCATGGAAGGGCGATATTGCCGCAAAAGACCACATCGATAAAGCGGCATTCTGGATGGCACAGCTGAACAGGACGGCTTCGGAGATCGCAGTTCAAACGGGGATTAGCGCTATGACAGATGTAACGGGCTTCGGTTTACTAGGGCATCTTTCCGAGATGATCGGGCAAAACTGCGGCGCGGATCTGGATATGTCTTCAATACCGTTCATGGACGGCGCAAAAGAATACGCCGGGATGATGCTTTTTCCGGGAGGGTCGCAGCGGAATAAAAAATATTTCTCGCATAAAGTAAAGCACAACGGGATCAGCAGCGAAGAACTTATGCTTCTTTTCGATGCACAGACATCAGGAGGGCTGATGATCAGCGTAGGAAGTTCGAAAACGAATGAACTGATAAAAAAACTTCACGATTCCGGAATCGTGAAGGCCTCTGTGATAGGTCAGTTCAACGCTGATAAAGGATTTATCAGCGTTAAATAATTTTTTTTAAAATAATATGTTTTTTCCGGCGTTCACACTAAAAAAGGGAGCGTTATTATGAGGATATATCTGCAAATTATGATACTTACAGCACTTATCGCGTCAGGATACATATATGCGCAGCCTCCTTTCGCTGAAGACTGCGAAGACCCTGAGAACTGCATTGAGATGCAGGTAGATTTTCACCCCGGGCCGCCCGATATGGACAGGCCTGACCTGAAGGACAGAAATCCTCCGAAGCTGACTCAGGAACGAATTGAGAAAATCATGAGATCACTTGAGGAAAAACATCCTCAATTTCATAAAAAAATTCTTTCTCTAAGAGAAAACCATCCGGAAGTATTTGAAAGAACACTACATAAGCTGAGAAGGTTCGTAAGGAACGATAAAAAAGGCCCGATGGACAGGCAGAAGCTCATTGATATATTCAGCGATGAGATTGATTTTGATCTAATGGTCGAAAAGTATATGGCAGAAAAAGATCAGAAAGCGCGTAAAGATATAAAAGCCGAAATGCTTAAGAAAATGCGTGCGACCTTTGATAAAAAAGAAAATATGAAGCTTGAGATTATCAAAAATATCGAAAAGAACCTTGAGGAGAAAAGAAGGATTTTTGAAAAAAGACAGGCAGAGAAAGATAAAATGATAGAAGAAGATCTCGAGAGGATCCTGAAACATTTAGAGTCAGAATAACTAAGATTATTATATTTTCGATAACATAGATCAGACATTTTTCTTAAAAAATATTTTGCTTTTGGACTTAATTTTATTTAGATTGAAAGAACGGATATTACGGAAAGAAAATATTTTGCATATCGACAAAAATCAACCAGGGAGGTTCTATGTCTAAGGAATTCAAACCGGGATGCGCAAGGCCCACAGGCGGACCGGTCGGTGAAAAGCCGAAAAAAGAAATAGAAAAAGAGATCGTAATTGAAAAAAAGGAGACTGGCATGATCAGGGTAGGACAGAAAGCTCCGGATTTTACCGCACCGGCTTTCCACAAAGATAAATTCGTTAACGTAAAACTCTCGGATTATCTCGGAAAATGGGTAGTGCTATGCTTTTATCCGGGCGATTTCACCTTCGTTTGAGCGACGGAAATATCGGCAGTTGCCGCTAAATATCCGCAGTTCAAGAAAATGGGGGTCGAAGTACTTTCGATGAGCGTTGACAGCGTGTTCGTTCACAAGATGTGGAACGATAACGAGATCAAGAAAATGGTAAAAGGCGGAGTACCTTACGCAATGCTGTCAGACGGCGGAGGAAAGGTCGGAACGCTTTACGGTATTTATGACGAGAATGCAGGTGTAGAGACCCGCGGAAGATTTATTATCGATCCTGACGGGGTCGTTCAGGGATACGAGGTGCTTACTCCTCCCGTAGGCAGAAATGTATCAGAAACGATCAGACAGGTCCAGGCATTCCAGCTCGTCAGAGAATCAAAAGGAACAAAAGCAACTCCTTCAGGCTGGAAACCCGGAAAGACTGTTCTGCAGCCGGGGATCAACCTGGTCGGTAAGGTCTGGGAAGTATGGAATGTTAAAGAGGAAGATAAATAGCATAAATGATCGAAATTGACCTTCATGAAATGACGGTATCTGAGGCTCTGGAATACTTTATAGATATTTACAACTCTAATAAGGGACAGAGCCTCAAAATTATTCACGGCTACGGCTCGACCGGGGTAGGAGGAAGGATCAGATCGGCCGTAAGGAATTTTATTGAATCCAACAAAAATTGTTTCAGCAGGATCGAGTTCGGTGAGGTCGTTGAAAGAAATCAGGGCTATACGATAGTTTATTACAGGTCTTCTCTGCCCGAAAAAGACGATATCCTGAAGGATAAGATCATCACCTATTGCACCATTTCACACAAAACTAAAGAAAAAATAATTGGAAATTTCAGGAAATTCGGTACAGGCGCAGTTAATCAGGCTGTTAAAGACCTTGTGTCAGCAGGAAGAATTACTGAGATCAAAGGTAAGGTCAAAAAGTATAAAGCTTAATACTACACAAGATATTCCAAAGAAAATTCTTCGACCTTAGCTTTTATTTCATCTCTTATAGTGCGTATCATCTTAAGTTTGACATCATAAGTTCCTTCAACTTTGGAAGGGTCATCGAACGACCAGTGAAGCCTTTTATAGACCTGACCGGGGAAGACGGGACATCTTTCGCCTGAAGCCTGATCGCATACAGTGATCACATAATCGTAGGTTTTGCCGGCATCGATCATCTCATTGACAGATTTTGATCTGCTGCCGGAAATATCGATGCCGATTTCTTTCATAATTTCCACAACCAGCGGATTAACACTGCCTTTCTCGATCCCGGCGCTTTCAGCGGTCACGCCTTCGATCTTCATCGAGTTAAGAAAAGCTTCGGCTATCTGGCTTCTTGCCGAATTGTGTATGCAAACGAAAAGGATACTTGTCATCTTGATTCTCCGAACATCTCTTTCCCGCAGTCCGTGCAGCTTTCAGCCTCGAACTGGATCGTGATGTGGTTGACGCCGTAATGCTCGGTCAGAATGTGTTCTATCTCTTCAAGTATCGGTTTAGTCTGAGATATCGGTATGTCCTGAACGCTGACATGCGCCTCGAAATATATAGTGTTCTCGTTGGAATACCAGGTATGTACGTGGTGAATGTTAGACACTTTTTCTATGCTTTCGATGTCCTTTCTGATCGCCTCGTAATCTAAATCAGCTGAAGACTGCATCAGAATGTCGACGGCGCGTTTAACGATCTTCCATGATTCTTTAATTATGAACAGTGAAACGAGCACGGTGATGACCGGATCGATCCAGGTCAGTCCCCAGTATCTGATCGCAAGTCCGCCAAGTACTACACCTACCGAAGAAAGCGTGTCGCCGAGAAGATGCAGGTATGCAGCTTTGATGTTCATGCTCGAATGTGAATCTTTTGACAGTATCAGAACAGATATCAGATTCGCAAAAAGTCCGATCGTAGCAATTGTGATCATCAGTCCGGAATCTATTTCTTCTGGGTGAAGGAACCGGTCGTACGCTTCGAACAGTAGATAGATACAGATGCCGATGAGGGTCGATGAATTCACGAACGCTATAATTATCTCAGCCCTTTTATAACCGAATGATTTTCTGGCGTTCTTCTCCCTTGCGGATATTTTTATGCCTATGTAGCTAAGTACTATCGATGCGGTGTCCGACAGGTTGTGAGCAGCGTCGGAGACAAGAGCGAGGCTTCCGGATATAATACCTCCGGCGAATTCGGTAAGTGTTATAATGAAATTGAAAACGGCCACCCAGAATACTCTGGCTCCGGAAATACCTTCCGCGGAATGAGAATGACCGTGCTGATGACCGTGATGCTCACTTTCTTTATGTTTATGACCCATGCCGCCTCCGTTTATAAATGTAATATACTTATTGTGAAAAGTTGAGAAAATGACAAAATCATTGCTTTTTTATGATCAGGATATCTTCTCCGTAAATGCTTTTCATGATCTATCCGAAGAATATTTGATACACTTTCCCGAAATTATACAGACCCGCAAGAATTACAAGTATTCCGCAGATCTTTCTTAAAATAGCAGTTTTCTTCGATCCTGATGACCACTTCAGGTATTTTTCGACTAATTCAACGAAAGTACCGGCAAGGACTATTACGCCGATATGTCCTACAGAGAAAACCGCAAGAAGGATAACACCTTTCAAAAAGCTCTCGGAGCTCATCTGGAACACGATCCCCAGCATGGGAGCCATGAACGCGAATGTACACGGACCGAGCCCGATCCCGAAAAACAGACCGATCAGAAATGAAGTGAGATAGCCTTTCTTTCTAAATTTCGTCAGGTTCGGACTGTTGAAGTCAGGCATTTTTATGAGGTCTAAAAGCATAAGTCCGAAAATTATGAAGAAGAGCGTCAGAAATAAATATCCCCAACCTCCCAGATCGCCAAGCATTCTGCCCATTAATCCGGTAATGATACCTATAACAGCTATCGTTATCAGGATACCCAGACCGAAGAAAAGCGAATGATAGAACGCCCTGCCGACAGTTTCGTCTTTTCTGCCGTTGATATACCCGATGATGAGCGGTATCGAAGAAAGATGACACGGGCTTAACAGTATGCTTGCGAGTCCCCACAGGAAAGATCCCGCTAGTGCCAATCCGAAACTTCCCTGCATAAGTTCATACATATATATGAACAGCGCGTCCACTATTTTACTCCGCCCTGTTTAAGTATCTTCACAAGATCGTCTTTCGGGAAAAAGCCCTCATGCCTGAAATATTCCTTTCCCAGGCTGTCAAGAAATACCTGTGTCGGGATGACCCTGACCTTGTATTTTTCGCTTTCGATCTTTCCTTTATGCGTCCATACGTCGATGAACTTTACTTCGACCTGAACCGGAAATTCTTCCTCAACGGCTTTCATGACCGGCTGCATCTGCCTGCACGGTATGCAGTTCGTGGAACCGAGCTCTACGAAAGTCACTTTAGGAGCGACTTTCAATGAATCTGCTTCGACAGCATTCAGAATGAATACCATGGCTGAAAATAAAAGAACATAAAATTTACGCACAAGCCTCTCCTATCTTTGTATTTATCTCATTGAAAAGTCTTTCGACTAACTCATCAGTCACTTCGGTCTTTCCTTTCTCGCAACCGTAATCGGTCAGTTTAAAGTTTAGATGGTCGATCTTTCTGACAGTTAAAGCTTTGTGCGCGCAGCCTACACCGCATCCGTCAACAGTGATGTTCAGCTTTACAGACTTTGCCTTCCTTATGAATTTTCTGTCGTCATCGAACGGATCAGGCAGAGGTACTACTTTGGCTATATTTCTTTTTCCGATCTCCTTAACGATACGGGAGGATATTCTGCCGAGGTTTGAGTTGCACGAGCAGGAATATATGAATTTTACATCACTCATTCTGTCGCTTCCCCGATCAGTTTTTTTATCTGCTCGACAGACAGCACTTTACCTGAACTGACCACTTTTTCGTTTATGACGAGAGCGGGAGTCATCATGACACCATAATCCATAATGTCATTTATGTCCGAGACTTTACTTATGATTATCGAGGGATCGACCGCTCCTGCAGCTTCCCTTGCGGCTTTTTCCAGGTTGGCGCATTTCAGGCATCCTGTTCCAAGTATCTTAATTTCCATTTTTACCTCTATCTTTTTAGTTCTGTCGGATTACAGAGATTTTCTTTATCGTTAGCCGTTCTTCCGCAGCATTTGCAGAAGTACTTCGGGTCGGAAGTAAGCTTCATCACTTTTTCAAAGTCGAATTTATTCGCAGGTTGCGCCTGCATGCACATTTTATGATCCGGTATGTTCGAGCAGTCGCATGAACATGTTCCTCCGCAGCAGTCTGACATAATTCCTCCCTCTGTTAAAATAGAATTCCGTATAAATATCCTGTGATAGTAGAGAGTACTACGACAGTTCCGACAAATACGGCTGTCTTCTTTACACCCATGACGCTGTTGATGACGAGCATGTTCGGAAGAGAAAGCGCCGGTCCCGCGAGGAGAAGCGCGAGAGCGGGTCCTTTGCCCATCCCGCTGCCCATGAGCCCTTCAAGTATCGGGACTTCCGTCAGGGTGGCAAAGTACATGAGCGCTCCGCTGACCGAAGCGAACAGGCTCGCGCCGAACGAGTTCCCGCCGACGAGCGATTCTATCCATTCCGAAGGGATGAGCCCTTCGTGTCCCGGGCGGCCGAGGAACGAGCCGGCGATCAGGATCCCGATGAACATGAGCGGCAGGATCTGTTTCGTGAAGCTCCAGGTCGAGTCGAACCAGTCCTTGAGCTCGCCTTCCGCCGTGCTGGTGAAATATGACAGTCCGATCACCCCTGCCGCGAAAGTGATCATCGTGTTCCCGCCGGAAACGAGGAAGGCGGCAAGAGTACCGGCTGAGATAAGCGCTACATGGAGCAGTTTCATGTTAAGGAATTTATACAAAGTCAGTCCCAGTCCGACAGAAAGTACTGTCGTAATTATCCATTTCGCGCTGAAGATCATGTGCCAGAGTCCGCTTTCGTCAGCAGGTCTCGCCCAGTTCGCGAAAACGAGTACGGCGACCATCAGCCCGAAGAATATTATATCCTGCCATAGCGGTTTGACAGTGTCGGGATCGGGCATGATCATCTGCTTTTTCGATTTCTTCTGTTCATCGTTCCTGAAAACCAGCGCCATTACAAGACCGACTATCACGCTGAAAGATATCGCGCCGACCGCTCTTGCGATCCCCATTTCTAGTCCGAGCACTCTTGCCGTCATGACGATCGCGAGCACGTTTATCGCCGGGCCTGAATATAGAAATGCTGTCGCGGGACCTATTCCTGCTCCTCTCTTGTATATCCCGCCGAACAGCGGGAGAATCGTGCATGAGCAGACTGCCAGTATCGTACCGGAAACCGCGGCAACGCCGTATGCGGTCACTCTTTTCGCGTCCGCACCGAGATATTTCATAACTGAAGCCTGACTGATGAATACGCTTATACCTCCCGCGATGAACAAAGCGGGGAGAAGACAGAACACGACGTGGAGCTGAGCATAATCTTTAAGCATATAGAACGACTCGATCACCGCTCCCTGAAATCTTGCGGTCTCGACGGGCAGAAAAAAGGCCATGAAGAAAACTCCGGTCATCGTTACAAGCATTTTCCATTCGTTCTTCCAGCTCAAAAAGAAGTCTCCTAGCAGATGTGATTTCTGTCCGTTCTCAAAGCGGTCTCCCTGTCCGAATCCGCCTGCGGTTCTATTATACTTTTTGTGAGTTCGAGGATTTTATCTATAAACTCATCGCTTCCTTCAGCCAGAGAATAATTAATGTATTTTTCTTCCCTGTTCTGTTCGACAAGACCGGCCTCTTTCAATATCTTCAGGTGATTCGAGACAGTCGGCATAGATGTTCCGATTATTGAAGTAATTTCACAAACGCACATTTTTTTAACTTCGAGCATCTTTACGATCCGCAGCCTTGTTTCGTCACCGAGAGCCTTAAATATTTTTATATAACTGTACATTTTAGTCCTCGACATTTCGATAATTAGCTAAATGTAATAATGAAATTTTATTTTGTCAAGAATATATTGTTTTCGAGCTTTACAGTTTTAACGACAGAGTGAACGCGGTGATCATCTTTGAGAGCTCGATATTCGAGTTTTCAAGTGTGCGTGAGAGTTTTGTGGCGATATTTTTCAGAAGAATGACACCGATGTCCTGTCTGTCTTTAAGTATCTTTTCAAATTTGATGTCAGAAAGCTCCAAAAGTTCAACATCGCTTAATGCTTTTATTGTTGCAGTTCTTTTTAGCGCCGTGTCGAAAAGCGACATTTCTCCGAAGAAAAAATTCAGGTCGTCACTGATCCTTATGATCTTTTTGTCGTCAGGCCCGGACTGATAACCTTCAATCAGAGGTATCAGGTCTTTTTCTATTGATATTTCGCCTTTTTTTAGAAGGTACATGGAATTACCCGTCGAATGTTCTTCAATTATAGTTTCTCCTTTCCTGAAACTACATTCTTTTACGAGCCTGAGGATGTGATCTATCTGACTTTCATCAAGATTTGAGAAGAGTGTATTTTCTTTTATCGAGCTCATTATGAATTTCTCCGACGGTTATTTGAAAGATTTTTTCTGAATTAGCACGGCCATCTCGAAATTCTTAATAACATAGTCGTCACCGGGATTGAGCATTATTTTCTTTTTATCGAGATCCTTTGTCAGCCTGCCGGCCTCTTCGAATTTTCGTTTTATAAATGCGTCTATCGAGCTGTTGTCTCTCGAATCAATATTTTTCATCTCAAGAACATCCTGAAATTGAACAAGAGCTAACAGTATTGAACCTGACTTCGTACGGAAATAGGATGAGAGCTCGGAGAATGTTCTGCCTATGAACTCTTTTGGTATTTCCGCTGATGCCATGCAGTCTTCATCATCGAATGTCATTATTTTATTCATTACATCAGTGATACCGGGATGAGCGATCGCGGAAGTAAGAAAGAAAGGTATCGTGTTGTCTGAAATAAAATAATTATCGGCCTTTGCGCGCTGTATATAGGGAACTGTCTCGTTCCTTAAAAGCTGAACATGGACTTTGATCTTCTCCGATATAGATTTGATGGTCATAGTAGCGAAAACTGTTTTCTCGTCCGCTCCCTGAGAAGATGAAATGGAGCTGTCAGGAACTATGATCACACCTTTTGAATGCTCCAGATTCGCTTTGCTGAGAATGTTGAGATCGGTGAAGTCGCCTTTTATGAACTTTATGTTGACATCGGCGAATTTCTCAATGACGACATTTATCTGGGACGGTTCGGAATCATTTATCAGAATTATATTTTTCAGACCCGAATGAACAAGAGAAGTAATTAAAGACTCCGCCTTCCAGTTCCAGCCGCACATAACGACAAAATATTTACCTTTGATAGAACTCACCCCCTGGCCTTCTTTTAATTTTTTTGAAATAAGTATAGATGACATTGTAGCTGTAAATGAAGAAATAAGTATCATACCGGAAAATATCAGAAATATTGAGACCAGCTTTCCAGGAACAGTTTTAGCTGTAATGTCTCCATATCCTACGGTGCTTACTGTAACGACCGCGAAGTATACCGCATCAAAAAGCGAGATTATATCTTTTTCGAAATTGCTGTAGAGCAGAGCGGCAAGAAGAAGAACGAAAAAAAGCAGTGTGACGATCTTGGTTATATCTTTTTTCCAGATATTTTTGAAGTGTCTGATCATAATTTATCCTGCATCCGAAGCTTTGTTCCTTCCAATTAAGTGAAAAATAAGGTAATCTGCGTTCATTTGCAAAGAAAAAAGAAAAAGACATTCAGCTGCTGCCGGCCAAATACTATAATAATAATTCGGGAAAAACATTTGTTAAAAATTTTCTTGATTTTAGCCAATAATTGAGTTAATATCAAATTTCGTGTGTTTAGTGTTGAAATACATTTATTAAATTAAAAATTATGGAGGAAAAATGGCTATCAAAGGTTTTATCGAGGTTGACATCCAGAAATGCAAGGGCTGTCAATTATGCGCTACGGTATGTCCGAAAAGCGTTATCGGTTACAGCAAAGTAACGAACGATAAAGGCTATTATTACGCAATGATGCTGAATGAAGACTGCATAGGCTGCGGTAACTGCGCTCAGATATGTCCGGACAGCGTAATAACCGTCTACAGAGCCAAAAAACAATAATTATTTAAAATACGGAGGTCAAAATTGGCTGAAAAATATTTGATGAAAGGGAACGAAGCTTTGGCCGAGGCTGCGATCAGAGCCGGGATAGACGGTTATTTCGGTTATCCGATAACGCCCCAGAGCGAGGTTCTCGAGTACTTCTCTAAATGGCTGCCGCGTAAAGGCATAGCTTATGTGCAGGCAGAGAGCGAAGTTTCTGCGATCAACATGGTTTACGGTGCCGGAGCTTGCGGTAAAAGGATCATGACTACCACTTCTTCACCGGGTTTTTCGCTGATGCAGGAAGGAGTATCATATATAGCCTGCGCTCAGATACCGTGCGTTCTCGTCAACGTTCAGAGGGGCGGTCCGGGTCTTGGAACCATTCAGCCTTCACAGGGCGACTATTTCCAGGCCACAAAAGGCGGAGGTCACGGAGACTACCGTTTAATAGTTCTGACACCTAACTCGGTTCAGGAACAGGCCGATATGGTTTATAAAGCATTCGATCTGTCTGAAAAGTATCTCAATCCGGTACTTATCCTGTCAGACGGAGCTTTGGGTCAGATGATGGAGGCAGTAGAATTTAAGGAAGATTATAAGAAACCTTCTTTCGACACTTCTTGGGCGACAAACGGCGGTGTAAAGAAAAGAGGAAAGCCGGTTCAGATGACTTCACTTTTCATCGAGCCTGAAAGAATGGAAGCTAAGAATAACGAGCTTCAGGCAAAGTACAAATTGATCGAAGAGAACGAAGTTGACTATGAACTGTATCAGATGGACGATGCCGAACTGGGCTTTATCGCTTACGGGCTATCATCGAGGATTGCTAAAAAAGCTGTCGATCTGGCAAGGGAACAGGGACTGAAAGTCGGACTTATCAGACCTAAAACAGTATGGCCTTTCCCGAAAAATATCATAAAAAAGTATTCCAAGAAAGTGAAAGCCTATCTGTCAATAGAAATGAGCGTTGGGCAGATGATAGAGGATGTTAAGCTGGCAGTTGAATGCAAGATCCCTGTTGAGCATTACGGGAAAACAGGCGGTATTGTACTTTCGACCGATGAAATAATTGCCAAAGCAAAGAAAATGCTAAGCAAATAGACTGTAATTAAACCCAAACAACAGGAGCTTAATATATGAGTGAAACAATTACAAAGGACGGACAGGAATTTGAGGTCGTGTGGAAAAAGCCGAACCTCCAGCCTAAAGTCATGCACTACTGCCCGGGATGCGCTCACGGAACTCTTGAAAAGCTGATCCAGGAAGTCATCGACGAAAAGGGCATACAGGAACAGATAATCGGTGTTGCACCGGTAGGATGTGCAGTGTTCGCATACGACTATATAAACTGCGACATGCAGGAAGCTGCTCACGGAAGGGCCTGCGCGCTTGCGACAGGTATCTCAAGAGTGCTTCCCGACCACGCGGTATTCACTATCCAGGGCGACGGCGACCTTGCGTCGATCGGGCTGGCGGAGACTCTGCACGCCTGCAACAGAGGTGAAAATATAGTAATATTCTTTTACAACAACGCGATATACGGAATGACAGGCGGACAGATGGCTCCGACAACTCTTCCGGGACAGGTCACCGCTTCGTCTCCGGACGGCAGGGACTGTAAACTGAGCGGAATGCCTTTAAAAGTCGCTGATATCGTTAAGGATTTTGACGGTACCTGCTTTGTGACTAGACAGGCGGCCAACAACGCAGTGAATGTAAGAAAACTAAAAAAGGCTATCGAGAAAGCGATTGACAACTCATTGAACAAGAGAGGAACATCTTTCGTTGAGCTCGTAGGAAACTGTCCGTCGGGATGGAAGATGACACCTGTTGATTCCTACAAATGGTGGGAGGAGAACATGATGAAATTCTATCCGCTCGGAGATCTAAAAACTGAAGGAGGGATAAAATAATGTTACAGGAAGTAATGTTTTCAGGATTTGGCGGGCAGGGAGTACTTACAATAGCTAAGAATCTTTCATATACAGCTATGCTGGAAGGGAAACAGACCTGCTGGATGCCTACATACGGACCGGAAATGAGAGGAGGTACCTGCGGATGTACGGTTTCGGTGAGCAATAATCCCGTAAGCTCTCCGATACTAGAAAGATACAGCACTGTAGTCGCTCTCAATCAGCCTTCACTCGACAAATATGAATCGAAAGTAAATCCGGGCGGACTGCTGATATGGGAGTCAACTAATATTCATAAAGCTCCGACACGAACTGACATCAAAATAGTTCCTATACCTGCTTATGAAGAGGCGAATAAACTCGGAAATCCTTTAATGATGGGGATGATACTCCTGGGTGCTTTTATTCAGAAAACGGACGCGATCAGCATTGAAGGTGTTCTGAACGCTCTCAAAAAGACACTGCCGGAAAGAAGGCACAGTCTTATACCGTTGAATAAACAGGCGCTGCAGAGAGGATATGAACTCGCGGAAGCGATCAAGTGCTGCTAAGATTAATTTTAAATGGAAAAGGGGCTGTTGAAGCCCCTTTTTTTTTACTTAGTTATACGTTGCCGAGAACAATATTCCGAAGAACAGATTGCCGATCTGATTATCATCGAAATCATCCTGATCCTTCATTACCGAAAACAGGCCGGTAGCCGCAACTCCGAGGCTCCAGTTATCCGACACCCACCATTCTTTTCCTAAAGTCAGCTCTCCGCCAACTCCTGTATCTGAACTACCTTCTGAGCCGCCGTTATCAATAGTAGCAGCAGGGAAATCAATTGAGGCTGCAATGTAGAAGTTTTCCGGCATATAGTAATTTACACCCAGACCGATCCCAGTAACATCATAGGTAGTGTCTTTTGCTTCAAAGGAAAAAGTACCGGCTACAGTAACATCCGGATCCGTCATGCTGCATGATCCTACTTTACCGAAAAGAATTAGATTCTCTGAAACGGTTCCTCCAAAGTGTATAGAGAACATTCCGGCAGGACCATTCAGTTCGAAAAGGTCCTCATAATTGGCGTACCCGGATCCGAAACCGGGTAGCAACCTGAGATAGAAACCGTCGTGTTTTCTCGGTTCGCCTGCGAAAATATTAAGCAACATAAAAAGAATTACAGCGGGATATATTTTTTTCATACGAGTCCTCCAGTGTTGTTTAGTGTAAATTATTGCTTTATCTTTTAAATGACAAGTACAATATTTGTTTAATTTATTATCTTGATTTAGTACTGCGCGGTATTTATTTTACGGTTACAAGAACCGGGAGGGATCATGAAATTAACTGTTCTGCACGGAAGCCCCAGAAAAGGAATGAACTCGGACAGACTGACTGAGAGATTTCTGGAAGGTTATACCGGGAATCGTCCCGAAACAGACATTGAGCACTTTTATATAAACGAAATGGAAATAAGTCCCTGTCAGGGTTGTCTTCACTGTTCTGCTCCTCCTCACGAATGCGTTATTACAGATGATTTTGACAGGATCAGGCAGTCCTATAATACTTCCGAGATCATAGTTTTCGCGACCCCGATGTACTGGGGTTATATGACAGCTCAGCTGAAGACTGTCATGGACAGAATGGAAGCTTTGGCCTGGGAGGATTTCTTCGGAAATACAGTGGTAGTGATCATAACATACAGACATCATTACGAATCGACCGTGAACTTCTTTAAAAGGATCGCGCCTTATTTTAAGCTGAAAGTACATTTCGTGACCTGCTGCACTTATGACAGAGAGACTTTTACCAATATTAATATTTCAGAATGTCCGAAAGAGCTGAATGAATCCTATGAACTGGGGAGAAGTCTGGTGATTTGACCACAGAAAAATTAATTAATTTATTTATTTCATAATGCCGCGATCTTTTGTATCATTTGATTTAATTAAAAGGGAGTTTTCAGATGAAATATTTTATGCAGATAATAATCCTGACGGCGACTCTTGCTTTTTCAGCAGAGATAATGTTTAAATATAATTTCGATGAGCCTGTAGTAAAAGGCGGTAAAGTATTTATGACCGGCTGTGACAGGTCAAATATCGCGTTTTCACCGGCTACGGTACTGAAGCAGGTCAGACTTCTGCTTCCCGATGGTGAGAAGGCCGTGTCATATAAAGTGGACTGTTCGGAACCGGTTATTCTTGACGGTGAATACGACCTTGTCCCTGTCGAAGCATCAGGCAGATTATCGGTGAATCCTCCTGCAGGTATAAAAGGTAAGAGGTCTGAAGTGTATTCAAAGGATGAGTTCTTTCCTGCTAAACCGAATTCAGACAGGTTTTTTACTCAATACAAGAACGGACATCCTGTGTTCATGACGATCCTTAATCCGGTACAGTATAACCCTGTATCGAAAACTGTAAAATATTACAGAAATATCACACTGACCGTCCATACAACTCCAGACAACAGGTCTGATGCGCTTCTCAGATCGGGTCCGGATATTGAAGCAAGCCTGAAGAAACTGGTCGATAATCCTCAGGAAATAAATTTCCAGGCTTTTAATAAAGCTAAAGACGGTTACGATTATCTTATTATAACACCGTCCGTATTCGCAGGTTCTTTCAGCACTTTTACCGCTTTCAATTACAGAAGGGGTCTGGTGTCATCAATAAAAACCGTAGAGGATATCCTAACGGAAATGACGGGCGGAGACACTCAGGAAAAGATAAGGAACTTCATTATTCAGGAGTATACCGCTTCCGGTATTACATACGTACTGCTCGCTGGCGACACGGAATATATACCGCACAGAGGTTTCAGAGCCGAGATAATGGATTACGGAACTGACTATTACGACGAGACCGACATTCCTGCGGACATGTATTACGGATGCTTAGACGGAACATGGCAGATGCAGGGAAGCGGTTATTTCGGAGAGCCGGGCAGCGAAGACCTTCTCTGGGAAGTATATGTATCAAGATTTCCGGCCGGCAGCACTACCGATATTACGAACATGGTAAGCAAGACCATCCAGTACTCTGAAAGTCCTGTAACAGGCAAAGTTGCAAAAAACCTCCTCGTCGGGGAGCTGTTATGGGAAGAGGGCGGCGGTCCGGGATGGGTGGATTCATACGGCGGTGATTGTATGGACGAAATGGTCGGATACTGCGATCACAACAGTTATGAAACAACAGGTTTCGGAATTAACTGGACCGGCTCGCAGCTGTACGACAGGGAGCTTGGATACTGGTATAAAAGCGACCTGTTCGCAAAAATAAAGAACGACGATGTAACATGGATAGATCATCTGGGACATTCCAACAATACGTATAATATGAGGATGACTAACAGCGATATTACTACGGGAAACTTCGACAATGACGGAGTAAGGGCGAATTCTTTCATTATTTACTCTCAGGGATGCTATTCAGGATCGTTTGACAACAGAACATCTTCATATACTTACACCACAGACTGCATAGGCGAGGCATTCGTCATTTTCAGAAGAGCGGCAGTAGCCTACATCGGTAACTCAAGGTACGGACTGGGTTCACCATACGACACTGACGGATCGGGTCAGAGATTCCACAGGTATTTCCACGACGCTGCCTTTGATCATGAAATAACTAAAATAGAAAAGATGAACACTTATTCAAAAGAAATCAACGCGCCTCTGATACTTGAAGAGGATATCAACCTCGGGCCGTACTTCGGGCAGTGCAAGTGGATAGCATACTGCGTAAACGTGCTGGGAGATCCCGCGTTGGATGTCTGGACCGCGGAACCCCAGATAATGAATGTTTCGGTACCTGGTGATGTGGGGATGAGCTCTGCCTCGGGAGTTATTATAGACACTGATGTTCCGGATGCTGTCATCGCAGTTTATTTCGAGGGATCATTTCTTTATGCTTTAACAGCAGACGCTAACGGTGATGCTGCTCATTCCGTACCTCAAAGTTTGGGTACGCTTGAATATTACATTACGGGACATAATTATTTACAGGCATACGCATCAACAGAAGTCGTAGCCTCTCCTCAGAATCCTGCTAATGTTGTAACAAGTGTATCTTCAAATACTCTGACTATCAACTGGGATGCGGTATCAGGAGCAGATTCGTACCTGATATACAGCTCGGATGATCCGTACGGTTCTTTTGAGTATCTGACAACAGTAAGCACGAACACATGGAATACTCCGATAGATGCAGACACTAAGAAATTCTATTATATTGTAGCCGATTCTGCAAGTAAAGTAAAATGAAGACCGAAGTCAGTCAGTTTTTTGAGAACACTGTCAAAAAAGAGTTTCCTGACCTGTCGTGGGATAATTCGGAACTTATAGAAAGCGGATGGGACCATTATATACTGATACTTGACGGGAAACTGGTATTCCGAAAACCCAAGGACTCCCGTTACATTAAAGTATTCGAGAACGAGATCTCGTTCATGAAATATCTGAAAAATTTCACCAGAACAAAGATGCCGGATTATCAATTTATTGCTTCTGACGGGTCTTTCGCGGGATATGAGCTGATACAGGGAAGAAGCCTTGACACTGACTATGTTGAGAGTCTTAACGAGTCGGACAGAGATACGCTTGCACAGCAGATAGCCGGTTTTCTGACAGATATACATAAATTACCTTTAACTGCGAAGAATGAGTTCGATATAAGATCTTCAGATTATGCAGGGGATTTTAACGAACTTGAATGTAAAACTGAAAAAATGCTGTATTCGAAGCTTAGTACCGGAGAAGTTGAAGATGTCAGGAAATTCTTACGGGAATACAGGGAAATGCTAAGGACCGTTAATTGCGATACTTTTCTCCATAACGACCTGGGCGGAGAGCATATATTTTGGGATGAAAAGTCGAAAAAGATCGGCGTGATAGACTTCAGCGATCGTGAGTTCGGCGACCCGGCCTTTGATTTTACCGGCATGGTCGAGTTCGGAACAGAATTCACTGAAAAAGTCATAAAATACTATCAAGGCGAAAAAGATAACGGGTTCTTATATCGCGCTCAAATGTATTTTAAGCGTATTCCGCTAATGCTGATGATTGACTCAATGGAAGGCTTTCCCTGTACATTCGAGGACGGATATAGAATGATGAAAAAGTATTGGTAAATTCGCAAATACTACTAAACTACTATTTTTCAGAAAATTAGTAATTGGCTGTAAATTTATTGCATTTCAAGTAAGATCATGACGTAATATCTTAATTGACATAATGACTACTTTTACTTACTTTTCAATGAATATGATATTTCAAGATGATGAGGTTAGAAATATGACACGCAATAAGAAATTCACCTGTACCTTCCTGGCTGTTGTTTCGTTGGTAATTATGAGCTGCAGTTCCGGTTTCAGACCGGCGGACAGCGATATGAGGGATGTGAACTGCGGAAAAGTTTATACTCAGGAGGAAGCCCAGGAGCTTGTCTTGGAGAATCTTAGATGGATGTTTAAAAATTACGAGACGGCCAAGATCGAATTCACTGAAGTTAAAAAAGGGTATATAGACTTCGAAATAGGCAATGAAGTCATCTTCGGGTACGCAATTAATGCAGTCATTAATACCAAGAACATCGAAGGCGTATATGCCGGGGACAGAACGCATCTTTTCTTTATCAGGGACGGAAAGGTTTACTATAACTATACAAAGCCGCATACTAAACTAAAAAAAGCCTACTGGGTGGAAGTCAAACCCGATATCTCAGAATAGGACTAAATTTTACCTGCAAGAACAGTTTCGTTCCCGACGTCAACATCGAGATCGCCTGTCATTATCTTCATGAAAAGAGTGCCGGGCTTTTTCAGGTTTGCAACTTTGTCGAACTCCTTGACCATATTCTCATCAATGACGATAGCTTTATCCGCGTGGGAAGCGGTTGCGAGCCTGTGAGTGACTATAATGCAGGTCGTGTCGGGCAGATTTTTCCTGAAATTATCCCAGAACGTTTTTTCAGTATTTGCGTCCATCGCGGCAGTACAGTCGTCCATTAGCAGAAGTTTCGGCTTTCTGATAAGCGTTCGCGCAATGGACACCCTCTGTTTCTGCCCTCCCGACAAACTTAATCCCTTTTGTCCGAGAACGGTTTCGAGACCTTTAGGGAAGGTTTTCATTTCTTCGGTCATAATGGCAGTTTCGATGCTTCTGTCTATCTCTTCCTGCGTGAAGGAATCTCCAAGTTCAAGGTTGCTTCTGATCGTTTCTGAGAAAAGGACATTTTCCTGCTTGATATAACCTATGATTGAAGCCAGTGATTCGTGCGCGACGTTCTTTATCGGGACGCCGTTTATAAGAATATTTCCGCTGTCTGCTACCAGATTTCCCGCGATGATCTCTAACAGAGTTGATTTTCCGCTACCCAAAGGACCTACCACGGCCAGGCTTTCCCCTTTCTTAAGTTCAAAAGAGATATTATTAAGAGTTTTCTTCTCCGTATCGTCGAATGTGAAAGTGAGATCCTCGACTTTCAGGCTGTCGAAATCTTTCAGCTCTGTCTTATCCGTATCTTCGTCGGGATAGTCGAACTCTTTTATTTCAGTTTCTTTCAGTCTGTCAACATACCTGAAAACCTGCTTGGACGACGCATAGAACCAGCTGATGGTCCATATTGGTTCGACAAGTCTCTGAAGATAAATTATGAAAAGAAGAAGGGTGCCGAGCGTAATACTGCCGTTGACGACATAACTGCTGCCGATGAATATCACGATTATTATACCAGCATTGTTGACAAGCATCGAAAAGAACTGGATGACGAGGTTCATCTTGAGGAAATGCTTTTCCTTGTTTATCCTGACCCCGAGCACTTCGTCGAATTTTTCGATCTGGTCCTTCTCGCTCAATGTGGTCTTGATTACCCTTATGCCAGAAAAACATGATTCAAGCACATTGTTACAGTCCGAGATCGACTTCTGCTTCTCATCCGTAAACCTGACCATTTTATCTTCGTACTTTGAAAGTATCAGCACAAGAAATGGCAGAGGTATGAATGTATATAATGTAAGCGGTACCGAATAATAGAACATCACGCTCAGAGTGAAAGCCAGGATCAGTATGGCTTCGATCGGTCTCATCACTCCCGAACACGAGTACCACGAAATTCTGTCCCACGCACCGTCAATATCGTCAGTCAGCCTCGTGAGAAGGTCGCCCGTCCTGAACTTTTTAAAGAAATGCAGATTCTTTTTCGTAAAGCTTTTAAAATATTCATTTCTGATCAGGACTGTGAAAAGAAGGTTCATAAATGCCCTGAAATTGGGAAGCGCGACCGAGATGAATTCGTGAAAGAACGCTGCTATCAGGTACAGAAATATAAGATGATGAAGCTTTGCCGGGTCAAAATCAGTCTCGAACATATCTACGATATATTTAAGGAATACCGGAAATGCGGTCTTTGCGAATATCGACAGCGCGCTCACAAACAGGACGGCCGTCAGCCTCCACTTTGCCTGTTTCCAGAATCTCCAGAACCAGCCGAAATATTGTATCATACCGTTTTTCTTCATTTAGCTATACCCGTCTGCGTCCAGTAAAGGTTCGCGTAAAGTCCCTTTAATGCCAAAAGCTCGTCATGGCTGCCCTGTTCAACCAGTTCACCCCTGTCGAGCACGATTATTTTGTCGGCTTCCTCTATCGTAGATAGCCTGTGGGCGATTATTATGGAAGTTCTGCCTTTGAGCAGCTTTTCCATACTTCGCTGAATTTCGGCTTCCGTGTACGGGTCGATCGAGCTTGTTGCCTCATCCATGATGAGAATTTCAGGATCGAAGGTCAGGGCTCTCGAGAATGACAGGAGCTGTCTTTCGCCGAAAGAAAGGTTGCCGCCGTCCTCGCTTAGAACAGTGTTGAATCCGTCTGGGAAGGTGTTCAGATAATTGTAAATCCCCATTTTCCTTGCTGCTTCCTTCACTTTCTCTTCCGGTATGTCTTTTCTCAGCACTCTCAGGTTGTCAAGTATATCTCCGGGGAAGAGGAAAATGTCCTGGAGCACTAGGCTCATCATTGCTCTTAATTCGTCCGATTTAAAGTATTTCAGGTCAACACCGTCAATTGTAATATTGCCTTCAACAGGGTCGTAAAATCTTGTCAGGAGCGAGATGATCGTGGTCTTTCCCGAGCCTGTAGCGCCTACAATGGCAACAGTAGAGCCCTTATCTATCGTAAAGCTCACGTTCTTGAGCACGGGTTTGTCCGCATCGTAGTGAAAGCAGACATTGTTGAAAGAGATCTTTTCCCTGAACCCGCCGATGGTTTTTGGGTTTAGCGGTTCTTTTACTTCAGGCTCAGTATCGAGTATCTCGAATATCTTGTCCGCCGCGCCGAAAGCCCTCTGAAGCTCTCTGATCTGTTCCGATATCATAACCAGAGGCTGAACGGCGAGGTGGATGTACTGTATGAACATCCAGACCGTACCTATCGTTATCGCGTCCTGCTTTATCCATGAGACGCTGTTGTAGAGTATGAGGAAAATGACCACCTGAGGACAAAGCATCATTACGAACCATACGCTCTGCTCAAGCATGGATATCTTGAATTCGTACCATCTCTTTTCCTGATTGGCTTTGTCGAATTTGTTTATCGACCACTGCAGATTATTCAGATTACGCAGAAGTGGTATAGCTTTAATATGCTCACTTAAAAAACCGATTATCCGTGCGTATAGTTCCCTGTCTTTCCTGAACATCGGTCTCATTTTACTGAAAACGATATAGGCTCCGAGAAGATAGACCGGAGCAATTGAAAGTACGATCAGCGTGAGAGTGACATTCGTAAAAAGCATTATGCTGACGGCTATGATGATGTTCAAAAATCCCGCAAGAAGTGAAAGTCCGATCGATGAGAAAAGCATGAAAAGTTTCTGTGAATCCGATTCTATTCGGCTTATCAGCCTGCCTGTACCCTGCTTGTCGAAGAAGGATATTGAAAGAGTAAGAACATGCTTGAATATGACGCGCTTGATATTATTAACGATATCTATGCCCATATAGCCAACAAGGAGCTGCTGGAAATACTGTATTGCTCCGAGTCCTACGAGCAGAAGAAGGTAGAATGTAGCGAACAGCAGAACAAAACGGAGATCCTTTGATGGAATAGCCGTGTCGACCATTTCTCTGAACACAAGCGGTAAAGACGCGTTCATCACAACGGCAAGTATAACCGTAAGGACCGAAAAAACAAGCGCTTTGGTATGCCCTTTAAAGAATACCATTATTCTTTTGAGTGTAACGCCTGATATGCTGCCCTTCTGTATTTCTTCGCCGTCTCTTTTCATAATCTAAAAAAAGGGCGGTCAGGCCGCCCTAGAATTTTTATTCTCTGTCCTGTTTAACTTTTTTAATCAGTATCTCAAGTATCTTTATGGCTGAATCCGCTATTACTGTGCCGGGACCGAATATTGCCGCAGCTCCCGCTTTGTATAAGAAGTCATAGTCCTGAGACGGTATAACTCCTCCAACGATTATCATTATATCCTCTCTTCCGAGTTTTTTAAGTTCTTCGATCACGTCGGGAACGAGGGTTTTGTGGCCTGCGGCCAGAGACGATACGGCGAGTATGTGAACATCGTTCTCCACAGCTTCTTTCGCCGATTCTTCAGGTGTCTGGAAGAGCGGGCCCATATCGACGTCAAACCCAAGGTCGGCAAAGCTTGTAGCTACTACCTTAGCGCCTCTGTCATGACCGTCCTGTCCCATCTTCGCTATCATTATTCTCGGCCTTCTGCCTTCGATCTGCTCGAATTCATCAACAAGTGTTTTTGCCTTGTCGAAAGCTGAGTTGTTTTTTGCCACACCTGAATATACTCCGGATATCATTTTTACCACCGCCTTATGCCTTCCGAATACTTTTTCGCATGCGTCCGAAATTTCGCCTAACGACGCTCTTACCTTTGCAGCCTCTACGCTGAGCTCGAGCAGGTTGCCTTTGCCTGTCATCGCGCATTCCGTAATGGCTTCAAGCGCTTTTTTAACGGCTGCAGGATCTCTTTCCGCTTTGAGTTTTTCAAGTCTTCTTATCTGAGCTTCTCTTACTGCGGAATTGTCAACCTCAAGAACGTCTATCGGGTCCTGTTTGTCGAGCCTGTATTTGTTAACTCCGACGATCACATCTTCGTTAGTGTCGATCTTAGCCTGCTTTCTCGCTGCGGCTTCCTCGATCCTCATCTTGGGCAGACCGCTCTCGATCGCTTTCGCCATTCCGCCGAGTTTCTCGACCTCCTCAATGTGCGCCCACGCCTTCTTGACCAGCTCGTCCGTCATCTTTTCAACGAAGTAAGAACCGCCCCAAGGGTCAACAGCTTTAGTTATGCCGGTTTCCTCCTGGAGATATATCTGGGTGTTCCTTGCAATCCGGGCGGAGAAATCGGTCGGCAGGGCGATAGCTTCGTCAAGCGCGTTCGTGTGAAGCGACGAAGTATGGCCGAATGCCGCCGCGAGCGCTTCGGTGCAGGTTCTGGCAACATTGTTGAACGGATCCTGCTCCGTTAAGCTCCAGCCGGAAGTCTGAGTATGAGTCTTCAGCTTCAGCGACCTGGCGTTCTTCGGATTGAATTTGTTTACTATCTTGGCCCATATCAGTCTTCCGGCGCGCATCTTGGCGATCTCCATGAAATGGTTCATTCCTGCGGCCCAGAAGAACGACAGCCTCGGCGCGAACGCGTCGATATTCAGTCCGGCGTCTACACCGGCTTTCAGATATTCCCAGCCGTCCGCCAGAGTATATGCAAGCTCGATATCAGCCGTAGCTCCCGCTTCCTGCATGTGGTAACCCGAGATGGAGATCGAGTTGAAAAGAGGCATCTTTTGTGATGTATATTCGAAAATATCCGAAATTATCTTCATCGAAGGTTTCGGCGGATATATGTAGGTGTTCCTGACCATGAACTCCTTTAAAATGTCGTTCTGGATGGTTCCGGAAAGCTCGTCGAGCTTTGCGCCCTGCTCTAGCGCCGTTACGATATAGAATGCCATGACGGGAAGGACTGCGCCGTTCATCGTCATTGAAACCGACATCTTATTTAAAGGAATATTGTCGAAAAGTATTTTCATGTCGAGCACGGAATCAATAGCTACTCCGGCCTTTCCGACATCCCCTTTCACCCTCGGGTGGTCTGAATCGTAGCCGCGGTGAGTAGCCAGGTCGAATGCTACCGAGAGTCCCTTCTGGCCCGCCGCAAGATTTCGTCTGTAGAACGCGTTCGACTCTTCAGCGGTAGAGAATCCTGCGTACTGCCTGATCGTCCACGGTTTGGTCGAACCCATGGTCGCAAAAGGCCCTCTCAAATAGGGTGTGACGCCAGCGTCATAGTTCAGAAATTCAAGCCCGTCCGTTTCACTTTTTGTGTAGAACGGTTTTAGGGCTATAAGCTCCTGCGATTCAAAAGCGGGACCAGCTGTTCTGCAGGCTCCGGCTGAGCTCTTCAGAGCCTCGTTATATTCAATTTTAGAAAAATCAGGTTTCATTGTTTCACCTTTAATTAATTTTTACTCAGTAATACCGATCACTGACTGGATGTTCCTGATTGTTTCCAGCGAATCGGACTTAAGATGAATGAATTCGTCAACTCCCGCTTTTTTAAGATCCTCAATGATATCCTTAGGATAGCCCGCGAGCACAACGACCTTTTTAGGGTCAGCGGATTTTACTTTTGAGGCTATTTCAGGAGCAAAAGCGGGATATTCCTCGTCGCTTGAGCAGATCACGATTATCTCAGCACCCGATTTCAATGCCTCGCTGGCAGCTTCCGAAGCGTCATTGAACCCGTTGTTGTCGATAATGTCGAATCCCCCTGCGGCAAGGTAGCCCATTGAGAACGATGCTCTGGCTTTTCTCATTGTAAGATTTCCCAGAGTAGCCAAAAATGCCGAAACAGGTTTGCCTTTCTTTTCGCTGAATTTTTCCGTAAGTTTTCTGAGAGATTCGAATTCTTCAGCTATCCTGTAGAGCTTGACCTTTTCTATCTTAACACCGCCGGAGCTGTAGAGTTCACACCCGAAAATATCTAATTTCTGTTCAATACCTTTTCTTATTTCAGGACAGATTGATTTTTCGCTGTAATTGGGAACGAAGTTGGTGCCTACAAGATTGTCCCTTCTCATAGAGAAATTCGATAACCTTTTCTTTTTTAGTTCGGCGAGTTCTTTCTGGATATTTCCTCTTTTAAGAGACTCTAAAATTCCGCCTTCCGATTCGATCTTATTAAAAAGTGCCCATGCCTCTTTAGATATCAGATCGGTCGCTTTTTCGATGAAATAAGAGCCTTTTGCAGGATCAACAAACCTGTCGAATTTCGCCTCGTTTTTCAAAATAAGCTGAGTGTTCCTTGCTATCCTGGCAGCAAAGGAGTCGGCTTCGCCTATGCATACATTGTAGGGCAGCACGGTCATTGAACTGCATCCGCCTACCGCTGCAGACATGGCCTCAGTAGTCGTCCTGAGCATATTAACATACGGGTCATAAACCGTCTTATTGAAGAGACCGGTAACAGCGTGGATGTCAGGCGCGCTGTCTTTATCTCCGTAAGCAGAAGCTATGTTCGACCAAAGAGTTCTTAAAGCTCTAAGACCCGCGATCTCGAGCAGGTAATACTGCCCGATCCCGTAGCAGAGCCTTATATTTCTGTTGAAATCCGCGAAACTTTTGTTCTCAGCGACCCTTTCTTTGTAATAAACTGCAGTTGAAAGCATGTATGCGATCTTCTGGACAATGGTCGCTCCGGCATCGTGAAAATGAACTCCGGAAACTGTCATTCCTCTGAAATCTTTATGATCTGAGCACTTATCAAAAATATATTGAGCATCTTCGAATCTTTTTTGTTCACCTTTCGCGAACTTACCGTTAAGAGCGAGCTCCTTTAGCGGATCATTGTCTATCGAGCCTTTGAGTTCACCGAGCATAGGTTCTATCATTTCGAATATCTCTTTTGACGCGACTCCGGCATCAATGTTGACAGCTGCTCCGTTGAGAGACTCTGTAATTCCCGTCAGGTTCTCTTTTGTGTTGATGACAGTTCCTCTTGTGTATTCTGGTCTGCATCCGCACTCACACCCGCAGTCGCTTTTACCCGAAGAAAGTTCACAGTTAAGCTTCAGATCGATGCATTCCGCTCCGTCTTTTACTGCTTCGGAAACCGCTTTTTTTGCGTCACCTGGGTCTCTCTGCGAGATCTCCTGGCAGACTGACCATTTGTTTTCTTCCTCTACAGGTTTAGCGCTCCTCTGGAACGGGAACTCGCCCGGGCAGTCGTCGGATATTAAAATACCTTCAAGGTCAGAAGCCTTGTAATAAGGCTCAAGTTCAAATCCCTCGTAGGTCTTCCACCAAATCCTGTCATAGGTTTTTCCTTTGAGGTCTTTTAAAACCTCCTCCATCCATTTTTCCTTCCCCTTTTCAGCGGAGAATTCTTCGAAAAATCTTTCCAATTTCAGGCTCCCTTTTAATTAGAAATCATTAAGTTCTTTTGAAAGGTCTGTAATATAAGGTATTGCGCGTGAAAAATAAACAGATAAAGTTAATAAATATTTGCCGATAAAATCACAGAGAACTCAGATAGCTGTCGTAAGATTCAAGTTCCTCGAGAGTAAGAAGATCATTGATGAGATCGTCTTCAGACTGGAATATATCCGTATCGTCGGAAGTCCATTTGTTCTCGTCGTAAAGTTCCGTTTTGTAGGTAATAAGCTCGTCGTAGTCAGAGCCTATCAGGTAGTCATTAGTGTAAAGCGCAGCGGGTCTGAGGACGCTGTATGTTTTAAATGTAAATTCTGATCCGGAATTGTTCATAACAGAAGGATTGAACATGAAATATGACATTATGACAAGAAAGAAGAACGATGCCGCGACAGCGTAGCGCATGAAATTTATACGGAATGCCGGTTTTTTTACAGGAAGTTTCGACAGAATTATAGAATTAAGACCTTCAGGAACATCATAACCATCTTCCGCGGTCATAGCGAGAACAGCTTTCTCCGTCTCAAGATTAACTCTGCAGTCCGTGCATTCTTTTATATGAGCTTCGAATTCCGTTGTTGCGTGCTCTTCAAGCTCGCCCGAAATGTATTCGGGTATCATATTATTATATTTTTCGCAGTTCATTTTTACCGCCTTTTACTGATGCTGTTTTTAATTTTATCCACCCCGTACCTGTATCTGCTCAAAATGCTGTTAATAGAAACTCTTTTCATTTCGGCGATCTCCCTGAAAGATAGTCCTTTTGCCCTGAGCAGTATCACATCTTTCTGTTCATCCGGCAGGATTCCGATCGCCCGATCGAGAATTTCCCTGTCCTCGCGTTTTTCATTTTCGGTTTCGGGATCGTCAGTTCCTGATGAAATGTTTTCGATGTAATCACTTCCGTCTTCTTCATTCCTTACGACCGGCCTATAAAAGTTGTCGTTGTCCTTTTTCAAGCCTCTCAAGTGATCGAAACAGGCATTTGTGGCAATGAAGAAAAGGTAATTGGAGAATTTATTCTCATCGCGGTATCCGTTCAGATTCGATGCTATCTTCAGCCAGACCGTCTGATAAACGTCCGCCGCGTTCTCCGGGCTTCCGATCCTTCTTACTATGTAATTGAACAGTTTGCGGTCGTAAAGCGCCATAAGGCGAGCGAAATACTTCTGGTCTTTTGTTTCGACATACTTTTTTACAAGCTCCCTGTCGGTTAATTCCGCTATTATTTTCACAGCGCCCACTTTTTTCTTCCCGCCATTGATGTTAACGAACATTCCTCAAATTTATTTTAATCTATCCAAAAAATTAAGAAAAATAAAGTAAATTTATGATTAAATATTTTTTTGAAACCTGCAATTTAATACTTATATTATCTGACCTGACAACTAAAAAGATTGAAATAAAGGGAGTTTTGTATGAATACCTTAACTATCGATTCGCTTGAGCTTAAAGGGAAAAAAGTACTTGTAAGATGCGATTTTAATGTTCCTTTAGACGATGAATTGAAGATCAGAGACGATAAAAGGATCGTTGACGCTCTGCCGACGATAAAAAAGGTCATAAAAGAGGGCGGAAAGCTCATACTCATGTCGCACTTCGGAAGACCGAAAGGTTCGGTAGTTCCTGAAATGAGCCTTAAACCGGTCGCGGAAAGACTCGGTGAACTCATAAAGAAAAGAGTTGTTCTCGCTCCGGACTGCATCGGTGATGAGGTAAAGGCGCTGGTTGACGCTATGAAGGACGGCGATGTCGTTCTTCTTGAGAACTTAAGGTTCCGCGAAGAGGAAGAAGCAGGTGACGAACAGTTCGCCGCAAAGCTAGCGGAACTGGGAGAGATATATATTTCCGACGCATTCGGAGTGTGCCACAGGGCTCACGCTTCGGTATCGATCATCGCGAAATATTTTGACAGGGTAGCATCGGGATATCTTCTAAAGAAAGAGATCGAATACATAGGCGGTGCGATGAAGGATCCGAAGCGTCCTCTGGCGACTATCCTGGCCGGCAATAAAATATCAAGTAAAATCGATGTGATAATGAAGCTGATCGACATTTCCGACAAAATATTCATAGGCGGCGGGATAGCGAATACGATGCTGCTGGCCAAAGGGATCGAAGTCGGTAAATCGCTGGTTGAGCCGGACAAGGTCGATGTGGCCAAAGAAATATTGAAGAAAGCCGAGAAAAAGGGCACCAGGATACTTCTTCCTCCAGACATGCTCTGCGGAAAGGAATTCAAGAACGAGACCGAGTTTAAATACTGCGATACTGACAAGCAGGAAAAAGACTGGATAGCTATGGGTATAGGACCAAAAACGGTCAAGCAGTATAAGGATGAACTCGCGGAATGCAAAACGGTGATCTGGAACGGTCCGATGTCCGTTTTCGAATTCCCTAACTTCGCAAAGGAGACCTTTGAAATAGCTCAGATCATCGCGGACTGCACGAAGAATAAAGGTCTTATCTCTATAATCGGCGGGGGAGACACTGCTGCGGCAGTGAAAACGGCAGGACTTGACGGAAATTACTCGCATGTCTCAACAGGCGGCGGCGCGGCTATGGAATATATGGAGGGAAAGAAACTTCCCGGAATAGCCTGTCTGACACCGATGGGTTTTGACGGCAAAAGGAAATTCCTTATCGCCGGAAACTGGAAGATGAATAAGACCCCGCAGGAAGCGATCAAGTTCGCGAAGGAACTAAAAAAGGTGATGCCTAACGACGATAATGTTGAAATAATGGCGGCGCCAGTATTTAACTCTATCTGGCCCGTATATCAGGAACTTAAAAAAACTCACATTGACATAGGAGCGCAGGATGTGTTCTGGGAAAATTCCGGAGCGTTCACCGGCGAGGTCTCCGCAAAGATGCTTAAACTTACCGGAGCAAAATACTGCATTATAGGGCACAGCGAAAGGAGGCAGTACTTCCATGAGACAGACGAAACCGTAAGTAAAAAGATAAAAGCCGTTTTAAAAGAGGGGATGGTTCCAGTGATCTGCGTCGGTGAAAAGCTTGAGCAGAGAGAAGCCGGAATGGAGAACGATGTGGTTAAAGCACAGCTTAAAGGAGCTTTGTACGGAATTGAAGTGAATGTTCTTTTGAATATCGTAATTGCTTACGAACCCGTCTGGGCGATCGGTACAGGCAGGACAGCCACTCCGGATCAGGCTCAGGAAATGCATGAATTTATAAGGAATTTTTTAAAAACACACTACGGAGAGGCTTTCGCGGCTTCTACACGAATATTATACGGCGGATCGCTTAATGCGTCGAACGCTAAAGAACTTCTTGGTCAGAAAGATATAGACGGGGGGCTGATAGGCGGAGCTTCTCTGAAAAAGGATGATTTTAAAGCTATAGCCGATATAGCCAGAAATATAGAAAAGTGATCAGTTGAACGAGAGGTAGCTTTCAAGCCTGAATTTAACCTGACGTTCAGACAGTCTGTAGTTCTCGATCTCGAGTCCTGAGAAAATAAGGAAGTTCCTTTTACGGAATTCCAAGCCTATTTTCGGTCCGTGAGAAATGTAAACCCTCGAAAGATCGTGCCTGTCAAAATCATCCTGGTCAAAATCGTAACTGTCAATCTCATAAAAGAAGTATTCTGACCTCAGGTTAAGATGGCTGTAAAAATTGAAGTAGAATGATGCTGAAGTATAGTAATGGTGTTTGAAGCTTATCGGATTTTCGGTAAAATCACCGAAATTAAAGTTGCCGATCTCTTCATAGATGTATCTTGTTGAAAGTTTAGATACGGTGTTCTTCGATATACTGTATGAAATTGTGTCGGAAGCGGAATAATTCTTCATTACAAAACTGCTTGAAAATGTTTTGTCGTAATCGTATGATCTGTAGTATGTCCTGAATTTAATGCTGCCTGTAAGATACAGATCGTCAGCAATATCATATCTGAAATCCGTATTTGAGTTTACCGCTCTGTCGGTATAATTGTTGATGCTTCTCAGGAATGAAATGTTCACCAGTTTATAATATTCGAAAGGGAAAGACTGCGATATGGTAAAATTTCCGGTTTTTGTGTAAACAGCTTCGGGAGTAAGCGATATTTTAACAATGTCCCTGTCCTCAAGATTCGAAGAAGTTAGTGATTTATATTCATGCTTTACGAACCTGCCGTACATCCGGAAAGTGTATTCATTTAACCTGTAGTTCGCTCCTGTTGAGAGTGCGATATTGTAAAAGGAAAGAGACCTGTCGTTTTCATCATAATCTACTGAAAATCTGTCGCTGCCAGTGTCAAAATCGGCTTTGAAGCTTAAACCTAAGCTGCCTCTGTCGAAAAACAGCTCATCCGTTATTTTTAGATCGGAATTGGAATTATAACCGATCTCTTCTCCGTCTTTAAAAGAATCTCTGTTCCTGCTGTAGAAAGCTACTCCGGTGCTGTTGCGGATGTTGGGTGACGGTGTGTAAAATAGATTTGAGAATACATCGTATTCATACCTGCTGATCATGTATCCTGCAGACTGGAGATCGCTGAAGTGATAACGGTTGAAATTACCGCTTCCGCCAGCAGAAAAATTCCCCGAGCCATCCCCGAAATTTCTGAAATATAATATATCGCTGTCGGAACCGTAATTGTATCTTGTATCAGTATCGTCGCCTTTGAAAGATGTCTTCAGAGAAAGATTTTCGGAAGATTTTTTTCTTTCGTAGAGTCCGTCGAATATTACTATGCTTCCCGTGCGCTGCGAGACCTCGTCTGTTTTTCCTAAATACCCGAAAGCCGCTCTCAGATCCAGCCCGTTCTTTTCATATCCTGCCATGGGTAGTATTCTTATATTGTTCTGCGTCGGTCTTGAAATCGAACTGTTTGAGACATAGTCATTAGAAAGTATCATCCCGTACTTCATATATCCGTGCCTGACCGAGAAATCCCCGTTTATACCCAGATCACTTTTAGAGTATCTTTCATAATTGGTTTTTATGCTGTTCCCTGTGAGATTTATGCTGCTCAGCGAATCGTTCTGACTGAAATTCAGCCTCATTGACAAGACGTCGTATGTTCCGAAATCAGAATATTCAAAATATACGCTGTCTCTTTCCGCTGCAGAGAATAAAAGCACCGATACTGTAAGAACAGAAACCAGCAGCGATGACTTCAAAATTGTACTCCCGTTTTTTTTTCAGCGCTCAGCTGACCGCATGCCGCGGCAATATCTTCGCCCCTGCTTGACCTGAATACTACAGGAAAGTCAGTTTTTGAGAAGTATCTGTAAAATTTTAAAGATGATCCGTCTGAAAGAGGAGAAAAATCTCCTCCTGTAATTCCGTGATATTTAATAAGGTTTAGTTTTGACGGAAGCGTCGAAAGCAGTTTTTTAAGTTCTTCCGCATGCTTTTCAGAATCGTTGACTCCTTTCATAAGTATGTATTCGAATACTACTTTTCGATTAGATTTGAGGGCATATTCTTTCAGCACAATAAAAAGGTCCTTAAGCGGGTATTTTTTGTTGGCGGGCATCAGCCTGCTTCTCTCGTCGTCAAAGGGATCATGAAGCGACACAGCTAGCTTATACCTGACATCCTCTTCAATATACCTTTTCAGCCCGTCGATATGCCCGAAAGTGGAAATGGTTATCTTTCTTCTGCCGACGGCCAGCCCGGAGTCGTCAGATATGATATCTGCGCTCCTGATCACTTCTTCGTAGTTGTCGAACGGTTCGCCCATACCCATGTAAACAACATTGGTGATCCTTTTACCGTAAAACTCAGACGCCGCTATCACCTGACCCACGATCTCCGACGCCTCCAGGTCTCTTTTAAAACCTGACTTTCCAGTTGCGCAGAAAGAGCAGTTGAACCTGCATCCCGCCTGAGATGAAATACATAATGTGACACGGTCTTTTTCAGGGATTATTACGCATTCGACGAAGTTGTCGTCATAAAGTCTGACCAGAAGTTTTTCCGTGCCGTCAGCGCTTTTTACAGAGCTTTCGATTTCGAGCGGCAATATGCAGAATTCAGAGCTGAGATAATTGCGTAAAGTTACTGGAAGGTCGCTCATTGAACCAGGATCGGTCAGGAGTTTTTTGTACATCCATGACCAGATCTGTTTTGCGGAATATTTTTTTCCACCGGCTTTTTCAACAATAGCGCAGAGTTCGTCAAATCTGTAGCCGAGGAGCGATCTTTTCCGCATAAATACTATTTCTTCTTTTTAGTAACTTTAGGTTTAGTTTTTGGCACGGGTACAGCTTTCTTTACCGGTTTAGCGGCGGTCTTAGTTTTAGCCTTAGGTTGAGGCTTCGGTTTTGCTTCAGGCTTCTCAGCCGGTATTTTTTTACCGGCCGGTTGCTTCAGGGCTGTTTTCCCGGAATTAACTTTTGTTTTTTTTACGGATTTTGCTTCAGTCTTTTTATTTTCTTTTGAGTTCTGTTTAACATCTTCTTTTGCAGCAGCTTTTTTTTCCTGCCTGGACGGAGCGAGCATTTCAATATCGACAAGTATCCTGCCGCATCCCTCGCAGATATTATAATCATCCTTGAGCTTGATCTTCTGCTGGAGCTGGTAAGGGATATGGATCTTACAACCGTTGCAAAGTCCTTCCTCAGTAACGAAAGTTATAGCTATTCCGTTCCTGATCTGCATTATTCTGTTATAATGGTTAAGAAAAGGCACTCTGACGAGTTTTTCGACGCTCATTTTTTTATGAGTAAGTTTTTCGAGGTTCTTTTCGGTAAGTTTTCCTATTTCGATTTTCTTCTTATTTTCAGCTCTGATCTTTTTCTCTATCCTTGAAATATTCTTATCTATAGTATCCAGCTCGAATTTTATATTTTCGATCTCAACATTAAGTTCTGTAGCTCTTTCATCGAAAACCTCAACAGCCTTCTCAAGCTTCTTGACCTCCCTCTTAATATGTTCTTTTTTTGTTTTTTTGTCATTGTCGAGGTCTATCTGTTTCTGGTCAAGTATTCTTTTGTGATCAACGATATCTGCTTCGTAACTGTCCTTATCCTCCTGCAGTTCGCGCTGCCTTCTGATAAGTTTGACTCGCTTGATCGCCGATTCTTCGATCTCGTGTTTCATCCTTGATATATGGCTGTCCATATTTCTCTCTTCACTTGTAAGCTGGTAGATCTCGTTATCTATCTTCTGCAGATCGACAAGCCATTTTAGATCTTCGAACATATGACACTCCTATATTTTAACATTATTTGAGTTTACTTAAGCCGAACGGATATTTCAAAAGTACGGAAATATCTTCTGCTGCCGAACTTCCTTTTATATTTGTCATGATCACTTCGATGTCGGGTGCGTAATCGAAAATGAGCTGCCTGCATGCTCCGCATGGAGAAACAGGTCCGGGCGTGTCGGCCGTTATCAGGATCGCTTTAAAATCCCTTTCGCCCGCACAGAGAGCTCCTGCCAGCGCATTTCTCTCGGCGCACATGGTAAGTCCGTAGGAAGAAGATTCGACATTGCAGCCTGTATAGATACGGCCATCATTCGTTAAAACCGCCGCGCCTACCTTGAATTTTGAATAGGATGCGCAGGCATTTTCTCTTGCCGCTCCCGCTGATGCAAAAAGCCTGTCGAAGTCTTGTCTGGAAGTTCTCATCTTATTATTCTCAATTTCTGGCCTGCTGTCACTTCCGCCGTTTCCGTTCCCGAAGAAAGCGTGATTATCTTTAGATCGTTAATTTCAGCGATCTTTCTCCAGTCGGTTCTGAATCTGAAGGCAATGCTTTCAATATTGTCGTTGAACTTTACTTCGTAAATATCTTCAAGTATTCTCATACCGCTTTGTGAAGTTCCTGCTGCGGCATCCGATCCCGCAAGGTAGTTATTTTCTTCAAGTCCGTCTATAAGCCTGTCGGGTCTTCCCTCAGGAAGAATTAATTCAGCGGATGTGTATTTGCTTATGCATCCGTCTTCTTTATAGCTCCCGAAATTAATATGCGGATTGTTTTTGTATAGCTCTCTGTAAGATATGCCCGCCAGTTCGCAGATCTTTGAGAACGGAAGGTCCTGCGGTCCGAGAACTATCGTACATGTTTCGCGACTTGAATTCTCGTCAGACTCATTTTCAGAAAAACCGAAAGCTTCCGGGTCTGAAAGCAAAAGTTTATAGATGATGATCTTTTCCACATAGGACTCGGTTTCGCTGTTTGAACGTGTTGACCAGAAGTCCCCGCTTTTCTGATTCTCAAGCGTGACCCGGACATTATAATCACCGTTATTGTAGGCCGCAAGGACGAGGAACGGGTCATCGGGGAAAAGATTTGACAGCATTCGTAAATGTTCGGCAGCTGCCCTCGCGGATCTTTCCGGATGGTTTCTTTCATCTATAAAGCTGTCCACCCTGAGGCCGTACATCTTCGCTGTTGCGGGCATGAGCTGCCACAATCCTGAAGCCTGAGCAGGCGAAAGGGCTCTGGGGTTGAACTCAGATTCGGCCGGAATTATGTACGCGAGATCAGGATGTACTCCGAACTCCGACAGAACCCTCTTTGCCTGAGGCAGATAACCGTTCTGAACATCTATGAGGTTCTGGAAAAATCCCCTTCTGTCATGCGTGAAAACATTAAAAACCTTTTGCAGTCTTTCTCTGACATCATATTTTTCAAGCGGAACTTCTTTTCCGGCAAAAATAATTTTATCCGGCATTCTGAAGGTTTCTGCGGAAAGAACATTAAGAACAAGGAGAAGCAGTGCCGCGCATTTTAATAATTTACCTGTGATAGTCTTCTCCCCTACAAGTTAAACAACCTTATAATATAACAAAAAAGTGAACCAAAACCAAATGAAATATATGCACTTTCATTTTGGAGAAAACTTAATTAAATTATGGTAAATATCAGAGGGCGGGATAATGAAATACGGGATAATCGACAATCTAAAAAGCGATCACAGCACGGAAAACCTGAAGAGTTTTTTTTCCGAACTGAAAAGAACCGGGCTCGATTTTATCATAAATAAGAACAGTGATTATACTTCGCAGTTATCATTCCGCGTAAAAGAAAAAAGAGCTCTGATCGAAGAGTCCGATGTCATAATCGTTCTCGGCGGGGACGGATCTATGCTGGAAACCGCGCATTCGGCCGCTGAGCTTTCAAAACCTTTTCTGGGAGTCAATTACGGGAAACTCGGATTCCTGGCTGATGTCAAAGAGAACGAGATAGCCGACAGGATACTTATGATCGAAAAGGGTGAATATTTTATCGAGGAAAGGATCATGCTGGAGGCCGAAACCGGCGGGAGGAAGATATATGCGCTCAACGATATTGTTCTGGACAGAGGCTATTCGCAGAGGGTTCTTAAAGCCGCGGTCAGCATAAACGGGAAATTCTTCACGACCTACACTTCGGACGGAGTCATAATATCCACACCTACAGGCTCGACCGCATACAATATGTCAGCGCACGGACCGATACTCCAGCCGGGCGTGCCGGCTTTCGTTATCACCGCCATGTCCCCTCACGCACTTGCTATGAGACCCATAGTCGTTCCGGACGACTCGGTCATATCGGTCACTGCAGAAAGTAACTATAAAGAGATAATGCTTTCAAGTGACGGTCAGGAAAGTCTTACGATCCCGTCAGGCTCGGTTATTTCCGTAAAGAAAGCACCTGTCACGTCAAAATTCATCAAGTTCCATGACAGCGACTACTACCATCTTCTGCGAGAAAAGCTCGGATGGGGCGGGTTCAAGGAAAGGGTCTCAAAACAGGAAAATCAGTAAAATATCAGTTGACAACTATTTTGCGATTTGGTATATTTAGCGCTTGTCAAAAGACGGGAGCTTAGCTCAGTCGGTAGAGCAACTGGCTGTTAACCAGTTTGTCGGGGGTTCGAGTCCCTCATCTCCCGCAAAGACCGCAGATTTCTGCGGTTTTTTTTATTTTTAACTTGACTTATACGATGCGATATCGTATATTGAATCTATGAAGGTAACAGCGATAATACAGGACGAACTTATTGAAGAAGTCATGGCGAAGACTAAAGCAAAAAATATTACCGAATCTCTTAAAACCGCTTTGACAGAATGGCTCAGAATGCAGAAGATAAAGGAACTTAATCTGCAGGTGGCAGAAAGTCCTCTTGATTTCAAATACGGAGCTGACGAGTTAAGAGATCTTAACAGGAAATGATCATTGCCGACACGTCAATATGGATCGATTTCTTAAGAAACAGACTTAAAGAGCGGGAAATATTCGTCCGTCTCATCGAAAATGATTACATATTTATGCCTGAAGTTGTTTCAGCAGAACTTTTACAGGGCGCAAGTTCGGAGAAAGAAGTCAGGATTATTAAAGGGTATGCCGAGAATTTAAAAACTCCCGAAAGCAAAGGTTTATTTATTTGTGCAGGTGAATATTCTTTCAAGAATAAACTCAAAGATAATGGAGTTGGTCTGATCGACGCAGCTATCATCGTGTCAGCTATACAGACAAATTCAAAAATCTGGACTCTTGACAAAAAACTTATTGGATGTCTTGAGGAAAAATATATCTACTTGCCGTCCTTGTACTTAATGTAAGTTCTGCAGGCTAAATTCGGTTTATGGAAATAGAAAGAGAAATACAAATACTTACCGCTGAAAAAGATGAACAGGGCAGATTCAGGTTAAAGATCAGAAATCCGGTTTTTCTGCCTGTCGCTATAATTGTTCTCACGATGATAATATCATTCTTCTATCTGGCGGCAAAACAGGCGTATGATGCATATTATCCTTACGAAGGCGAAGTCGTCATGATCGAAAAGCAATGGTACGACGGTTTCATTTTCGAATCGAATGACGATGAACATCTGATCCTGAGAACGCCTGAGGGGGATACGATCGACCGATATATCAACGCTTTCGAAAGGGTGAGGAGCAGGATAGAAACGGGTGACTTTGTAATTAAGCACAATGGATTTAACGAGAAACCTCGTGTAAAAGGAAAAAAGACCTCTGAAGAAATGATAAAGGAACTGGAAAACAAAATCGAAGAGTAAAAATATATGGTAATAAAAATACGAAAAGCAGAATTCTCGGATCATTCACAGATAAGGGATTTGGTAAAAGAAGTGCATGAACTTCATTTCTCAAACAGACCTGACGTATATGAAGACATAGAAGATCCTTTTACTGAAGAAAGATTCAAAAGTCTTCTGGAGGATATTAAGACAGATGCTTTCGTAGCTGTTGACAATGAAAATATCGCGGCTTATGCATTCGTTAGATTTATCGCGCCGGTAAAGATCGATCTTCTGAAACAATATCTGATCTGCTATATAGATGACTTCTGCGTAAAAAAATCATATCAAAGAAAAGGCGTCGGTATAAAACTATTCGCACATATAAAGAAAAGAGCTGTTGAAAAAGGCGCATCAACACTGGACCTGACCGTCTGGGAGTTCAACACGAACGCCATAAAATTCTATGAATCACTAGGTATGACGACAAAGAACAGACGTATGGAAATTAAGCTTTAGAACTTTTACTTCAGCAGCATCATTTTTCTGCTCTGTACAACCTTGCCGTCAACTTTTAATGTATATATATATAAACCGGAAGTCAGATCTTCTGCATTGAGATCTATTTCATGCTTTCCTCGTGACTGTTTTCCGTTCAACAGTGATCGTAAGAATTGTCCGTTCAGATTGTATACGTTAAGTTCAACCAAACATGCCTGATCCAAAGCATAGCTTATAGATGTTACAGGATTGAACGGATTCGGATAGTTCTGATAAAGCTCGGTAGTTTGCGGCAGGAATGGACTTTCTATCTCTGTTCCGTTCTCGTCGGTCTTGATTATCCACATATCTTTTCCGCCTGCTCCGAACGAGTCTGTATAACCCGCTAAAATATAACCTCCGTCTAAGGTCTGCTGAACGGAGTAAATCCTGTCGTCGCCTTCCCCTCCGTAAACCCGAGTCCAAAGCTCATTACCTTCCGAGTCCGTTTTGATCAGCCATGCGTCCGCCAAACCTGTTGATCTGTTTTCGGTATAGCCGGCTAAAATAAACCCGCCATCGGAAGTTAAATCTAGTGATCTGCCTGTCGAGCTTTCTGACTCGCTACCCTGCTTACCGATTATAATATCCCATTCTTTTTCGCCATTTTCATCAGTCTTGATCAGCCATCCAAGATCTGTGGCTGCATTCTGCTGATTTTTGCCGATGATGATATATCCATTGTCGGGAGTATTCTTTAATGAATAACCGTCTGCAGAATAAAATAATCCTGAATAAAATTCCGACCATTGTAAATTTCCCAGCGAATCTGTTTTAACAATATAGATGCCAAGTTCGTCGTTTATTCCGCCCTGTCCTGTTAATGTAAATCCCTTGTCCTCAGTCTGTACTAAAGAATTTATATGGTCAAATAACAAAGATGTATCATTCGTCCACACTTTTTCCCCTTCTGCATCCAGTTTTATAATTAATCCTATGCCGGAATTATCGCCGGTTAATGCGTATCCTCCATCTACAGTTTGAATTATCTGATTACATGAAATGTTTACAGAACCGTCAGACCCGAAACGGTAATCCCACAATTTATTTCCTGAGGCATCAAGTTTTATAACATAGGGGACAGTATGTATCAGGTGATTTAATTCTTCGATACAGCCAGCAGCAACATAAGAGCCGTCAGTTGTCTCAATAACTGAATATCCCGCGTTATTATAAGTGGAGGAAGTCATACCTCCCGTAAATAACTTTTCCCATTCTTTTTTACCCGTAGAGTCAATTTTGGTTACAACAAAGTAAGAGATTTTATAATCTGCAGAATCAACTTTGCATCCGGTAAACAGATATCCGCCGTCAGAAGTCTGTATCACTGAGTTGGCATGGTCATTCCATTCGTATCCGAAGGTTTTTTCGAAAGTAATGGCGGAATAACAGAAAACTAATATAGACAAAACCGCGACAAGAATTTTTTTCATATATTCTCCGTTTTCAATGGAATTATTTACCTATGATTATACGCTAATTAAGATTTCGAGTCAAGCAAATAAGTTTTTTATTTCCGCTAACTGTCCGGGCTCGAACCATTGCATTCCGGGAATACGCTTGAACCAGGTGATCTGACGTTTTGCGAAATGGCGGGTGTTGGGCTGAATAAGCTCGATCATTCGGTCTTTTGTTATGTCTCC
>DAIMKZ010000003.1:0-52505 GCA_036721445.1 Candidatus Delongbacteria bacterium | reverse complement strand
GGAAGTATACCACTGGACGACCGTCTGCGAGGAAAGCGACCATGCAAGCAGCAGTATCGCCGTTATTTTAAGTTTTGGATTAAGCATGATACCTCCTCTGTAATTATCTGTCAGTATTTTAAGCAATTTCATCATACATTACAAGAAAATATATACTTAAAAAGGCCGTTCGTAAGAAAACCTTCCGAAAATCCAGTATTATCTTGATTTAGACTCCGCATTTATTTATAATTAGGAAAAAAAGGATGCGGAGTTTTTTTGTTTTTCAGAACCGTAAATATCTTATTGCCTCTACTGATCCTTTCAGGCGCGGTCCGTGCTCAGGCAGACAGCCTGGGTCCGGATATTCCACTGGCGGCATGCATAATACCTTTAGTATTCATTTCCGCCGGTTCAGCGCTGAGCGGGAGCGTTTTTGAGAAGGATATTCAGACGGACCTCGGCGATCCGGGAATTGATATTGACGACTATATCGCGCTTTCTCCCGCCGCAGGAGTGTATATTTTCGACTGGTGCGGGATCAAAGCGGAGAACTCTTTCTTCGACCGGGTTAAATATATGGCGGCCGCGAATCTTGCTTCCCAGGCGGTCGTGCAGGGACTCAAATACACTACGGACAAGCTCCGGCCCGACGGAGAGGACAGGCTGTCGTTCCCCTCGAACCACACGAACATCGCGTTCACCAACGCAATGATCCTATGGCACGAGTACAGGCGTACGAGCAGCTTAGCGGCGTACAGTGGTTTCGCGCTCGCCGCCGGGACGGGCGCGCTCCGAATGATGCACGACAAACACTGGACGGGAGACGTCCTAGCCGGTGCCGGAATTGGCATGCTCTGCGCGAATCTGGTCTACCGGTTCAGACCTCTTGAGAACTGGCGCCCTTTCGGTACATTAGAAAGAAAATTAACTCTGCTGCCGGACATCACTGACTACGAGTTCGGCATAACTCTGATCTGTAATTTCTAGGAGAGAATAAATGAACAGCAGAAGATCCGAAGGCAGTTTCATAGTAAAAAGGCTCAACAGCTTCCGTTTCGCGGCTCAGGGTTTCTATACGATGATCAGAGAAGAGCCGAATTTCAGGATACAGCTCTCGATATTAATACTAATAACCGTTCTGGGGTTCGTTTTTGACATTTCTTCACATGAGTGGATACATATAACGCTTGCATCAGGTTTCGTGATAATGGCCGAGATATTGAATTCCGCAGTTGAAAGAATAGCGGATTTTCTTTCTCCGGAGTTCAATGAAAAGATCGGAGCGATAAAAGATATCTGCGCAGCTGCGGTTCTTGTTGCTGCCGGCATCTCAGTTGTGGTCGGACTTATAATATTCATTCCAAAATTTTAATCATCAATCACGGGGGTATATAATGACAGGCGGCATAAAATTAAAAAAGGACAGAAAATTCTTGAAATCGAACTGGGATGTTCTCGAGTTCGACAGCTCGGATCAGGCACATAAAATACCTGTTCCTCCTATGGAAAAACCTTATACTGTCCAGAACGGAAAAGTGATAAAGCTTCTCAAGCCCGAGTCATGGAGAAACATCGGCAGGATATCACTGAAAGACGCGATAATTCAGAGACGGAGCAGAAGAAAATATACAAACGAGATCATCAGCTTTGAAGAGCTTTCATTTCTTCTTTACGCGACGCAGGGAGTAAAAAAGAATTCGGAAAGACATTCATTCAGAACTGTTCCTTCAGGCGGTGCCAGACATCCTTTCGAGACCTATCTCTTCGTGCATAAAGTTGAAGGGATCGAAAAGGGTCTTTACCGTTATCTTCCTTTAGAACATGCGGTCTGCCTTGAAAAAAAATATAAGAGAGGCATGGAAAAAGAACTCGATTCAGCTACTCTCGGGCAGTTCTGGAAAGCCGGCGTTTATTTTATCTGGACAGCCGTGCCTTACAGGACCGAATGGCGGTATATAGACGCCTCGGCAAAGCTGATAGCCCTCGATGCCGGACATCTCTGCCAGAATCTCTATCTCGCTTGCGAAGAGATCGGATGCGGAACGTGCGGAATAGGCGCATACAGTCAGAAGGAGGCTGATTCGTTTTTGAGCGTGGACGGAAAGGACGAGTTCTGTGTATATATGGCCCCGGTCGGTAAAGTGTAAACAAATAATAAGAGGTATATATGAACGATTTTTTTGCAAAGGAATTTTACGGCAACACTGCCGGAAACTGGTTCTATTCGCTGCTGTTCCTTCTCGGAGGTGTTTTGCTGTCAAAGATAATCTACTGGATATTCAGAGCGGTCGTAAAGAAACTGACGGCTAAAACTAAGAACACTCTTGACGATGCTCTCGTGGAAATGATCGAGAAACCGGTAATATTCTCTATAATCATTCTCGGCGCATGGATGGGATTCAACAGGCTCCACTTTTCAGTTACTGCCGACACAGTGATGAACCACGCTTTCACATTCCTCCTGATCTGGACGATCACCTGGCTTCTGGTAAGGGCTGTGGACGCAATATTTTCAGAGCTTATCGTTCCTCTGGCGGAAAAGACAGAGAATACTTTCGACGACCAGATTGTACCGGTGCTCAGAAAAGGTCTTAAGGGCCTTCTGTGGATAATGGGTATAATCGTCGGACTTGACAATGCCGGATTCGATATCATGGCGCTTATCGCCGGGCTCGGTATCGGCGGTCTGGCTCTGGCTCTGGCCGCGCAGGACACTGTGAAGAACGTTTTCGGAGGTGTGATGATATTCATCGACAAACCTTTCAAGATCGGAGACAGGGTCTTAATCGACGGCAATGACGGATTCGTTACAGAGGTCGGCATAAGAAGCACACGGATAAAAACACTTCTTAACAGGATCATAACTATTCCGAACTCAAGATTCGCAGAATCCAGCATAGAGAACATCTCCGCGGAACCGCACAGAAAGGTCGTTGTGAATCTCGGTCTCACCTACGATACGCCGCCTGACAGGATGGAGCTGGCCATGAGCATACTCAACGGGATAGTCGACGGGAATGATGATATTTTAATGCCGGACAGGATCATTTCATTCAATAATTTCGGCGATTTCAATCTCGGAATACTGTTCATTTATTATATTAAGAAGGAAGCGGATATCCTGGCAACTCAGTCTAAGGTGAATCTGGAGATCCTTCACAAGTTCAATGACAACAAACTCGAATTCGCGTTCCCGACGCAGACGATATATAAGAAGTAAACAAAAAACCCCGGAATTCTCCGGGGTTTTTCATTTTATGTAAGTCGATACTAGAACAGGCTGTAACCTACGGTCAGTCCGACCATCACGATCGATACCATGCTCATAAGCTTGATAAGGATGTTCAGCGAAGGTCCCGAAGTGTCCTTGAACGGATCTCCGACGGTGTCTCCGGTAACTGCCGCTTTGTGGGCGTCGGAACCTTTGCCGCCGTTGTTGCCTTCCTCGATATATTTCTTCGCGTTATCCCACGCGCCGCCTGAATTGGCCATGAATATTGCCAGTACGAAACCTGAAGAAGTTCCGCCGATAAGAAGTCCCATAACGCCTGCAACACCGAATACCCAGCCGGTAACGATCGGGATTATAATAGCCAGCAGAGAAGGTAGCATCATCTCTCTCTGAGCGCCTTTAGTAGAGATCGCCACGCAGCGTGCGTAATCAGGTTCTCCCGATCCGTCCATGATGCCTTTGATCTCTCTGAACTGTCTTCTGACTTCGTCGACCATAGCTCCGGCCGCTCTTCCTACAGCCATCATTGTAAGGCCGCTGAACATGAAAGCCATCATGGCTCCTACCATGATACCGATAAGTACGATCGGGTTCATAAGCGTTACGTTAAAATGCATCATGAAATCTTTAAGCGTAGCGGATTCAATGGCTACATTGTTGGCGAATTCGAGAGTTGTAATACCAACTCTTTCCATTGCTATCTTGATCTCGTCCACGTATGAAGCGAGAAGTGCCAGAGCCGTCAGAGCCGCAGAACCGATTGCAAAACCTTTACCTGTAGCCGCGGTCGTGTTGCCGAGTGCGTCCAGAGCGTCGGTTCTTTTTCTGACTTCGGCGCCAAGCCCGCTCATTTCAGCGTTTCCGCCGGCGTTGTCGGCTATCGGACCGTACGCGTCGGTCGCAAGAGTTATACCTAATGTTGAAAGCATTCCTACTGCCGCAATACCTATTCCGTACAGTCCCATGGTAATATTGGAAGCGTCCCATGAAGCCGCGAACATGAAAGACAGGAAGATACCGGCAGAAACAGCGACAACAGGTATCGCCGTCGAAAGCATACCGAGCCCGATCCCGGAAATAATGACCGTTGCGTGTCCGGTCTTAGCGTTATTCGCCACGTTCTGAGTGGGTTTGAATGAGTGTGAAGTGTAATATTCTGTAGCTTTTCCGATTACGATACCCGTAATAAGACCGGTAATGATCGAACCAAGAATTCCCATATAATTGTCAAGGTTAAGATATCTCAGAAGGAAATAAGCTGAGATAGCTATAAGAACGGAGCTTATGTTCACTCCTTTTGCCAGTGAAGCAAGAAGCTCTCTCTGGTTCGCGCCTTCTTTTGTTTTCACCATGAATATACCGATAAGCGACAGGATGATACCTATAGCGGCGATGAGCATCGGAGTAATAACGAACTTAAACTGCATATCGAGATTTCCCGAACCGACAAAAATAGCCGCACCCAAAGATGCTGTGGCAAGGATAGAACCGCAGTATGATTCGTACAGGTCGGCGCCCATTCCGGCAACGTCACCCACATTATCACCCACATTGTCCGCTATTGTAGCAGGGTTCCTGGGGTCGTCTTCGGGGATGTTGGCTTCGACTTTACCTACTAGATCGGCACCCACATCGGCAGCTTTTGTGAAGATACCGCCGCCCACCCTCGCGAACAGAGCCTGAGTCGAAGCGCCCATTCCGAAAGTAAGCATTGTCGTGGTGATAATTATAGTGTTATGACCTGTAGGATCAGCGGCGATCGGGTAGAAATGGTCCATAATGATGAACCAGATCGAAATATCGAGAAGTCCCAGACCTACGACGACAAGTCCCATAACGGCGCCTGAACGGAAGGCTACTCTAAGACCGTCGTTAAGCGATTTCTTTGCGGCAAATGCTGTTCTTGCGGAAGCGTAAGTCGCCGTTTTCATTCCGAAAAATCCCGCAAGACCGGAGAAAAATCCTCCTGTCAGGAAAGCGAAAGGAACCCACGGGTTCTGTATCTTTAAAACGTAAGCCATCACTGCGAAGATACTTGCCATTACGACAAATACTATACTCACTACTTTGTACTGCTGGTTGAGATAAGCCATCGCGCCGGCTCTCACGTGAGCCGCGATCTTCTTCATTTTGTCAGTTCCCTCGTCTTCGGCAAGCAGCTTCTTGTAGAAGTAGAAAGCGAATATCAGGGCAAGTACCGAGCCTGCGGGAGCAAGCCAGAACAGGTTATTGATCATTTTGTTCCCTCTTTTTTGTTTTTATCTATTCCAATTTTTTCATTCTTTTTAAAACGCGGTAAAATAATGATTACTAAAGAAAAAAGCAACCCGATTAATGTCAGAACTTTTGAAATATTGTATGGTTTTGATATGTATCTGAAAATAATGTCATGTTCGCCCTCAGGCAGCTCGACGGCCCTGAAAGTGAGGTCGGCCTTATATATCTCAAGTTCGTTTCCCTCTTCATCATAAGCGTGCCAGTATGGAAAATAATTATCCGTCATTACAACCAGGCCGTTCCTGTTCATTCTCACTTTCAGCTCTATCCGGTTCCCGATGTACTTATAGCTGAGAACGTCTCCGGCCGCGACGGAATCAGTATCCTGAAACTCAAGTACTGGTTTTCTTTCGAGTATAACCGTTTCCAGCGGGTCGAATTCAGACTTCAAAATATCTACGATCTTATCCTCGTCTTCCTCGATCATATAATCAGCGACTATGAAAGCTCTGGGAAAATAGTTCGGATTAGGCAGTATCTCCCCCTGTGCGTCTTTCGGCTTATACATCAAAAACCGCACTCCGGCGAGGTTTAAAAGATTATTTTCGTAGTATCTGTTCAGATTATATGTGATATTGACATCGGTATTGACGCCTTCTTCATTTATTCCTCTGAACTTTCTGAACCATTTAAGTTCGTTATCATGGAAGCCGGTGAGCGTGGAAACTCCGTGAATAGGAAGCTGATTGGCTCCGAACATGTTAAGATCGAAAACTCTGAAATATCCTTCTTCCGCCTCAAGTTCTCTGAGCTGCCTTGTAATATCGATATCGGTGAATTTGATGCCGAGACCGTCTTTGTCGACAGTTTTGATGAATTTTGTGTTTATCCTGTATGTGTCGATGAAGAAAAGAACTGATATGACCGTTATGAAAACAGTTGCGCTGAATTTATTTTTTAAAAACAAATATACAGCAGTTAGCGATCCGGCAATCAGGAAAACTCCTGTTATTATTCCGGTTCTGATAACGCTCATATATTCCTCGGAAGGCATTTTCGGAGGATCGAACATCGTTCTGTACAGATCCAGCAATCCTGAAAGCGCGAAGGATTTAATAATTCCAGCGGCAAATATCACAGGCACGGCTATTATCAGGAATTTAACTATTTTATCCTTCTTATTCTCTTCTTTGACTGAAATAATATAGTCGAGCATTACGGCAGACATCACCGAAAGAGTAAAAGTCAGAAGGAAAAGTATCATCCCCTGTCCCCGGAACATTTTTACGCCCGGTATAAGTGTGTAGGCAAGTCTGAAAACCGGAGTGTGATCTACAAGCGAGTAAAGTAATGTGAAAATTCCGAACGAGAAAAAGAACATGATATCCTTTCTTTTTCGGCCTTTATAGAATATCACTGCAAGAATGGACAAAAATATGATTATAACGCCTGAATATTCGCTGTTCAGCTTGAAAGGATTTCTTCCCCAGTATGAATTTCCTCCTTCATCCGCTGTTCTTTTCTGTTCCTCGTATGTCTGTGCATGCGACATCCGGTTCTCTCCGCAGAATTCAGGCACGATCAGCGACATGGCTTCTTCGGGATGAATACCCCATGACACAGCGTGTTCGTAAGAAGTCTTGGCTTCTGTTCCCCTTATAGAGAATTCCTTTGTGTACATATAAGGCGGAATGAGCTGAACCGCACCGATCATGAGAGCCAGAACTATTCCTGTCCAGAAAAGTCCGAAACCTGAGACTGCTTTCACGGTCTGCTTTTTAATCAGATGATCAGAGATGATCCTGTAAACAGTGTACAGAAAATACAGCCACAGCGCGAAGTATGTAGTCTGAAGATGTGACGACAGGATCATAAATCCTGTTACAGCGCCGAAATAAAGATAATTTCTTTTGCTTCCGTCTTCGATCGCCTTGTAGAGAAAATTGAATCCCAGCGGAAGAAGAGCCGCGACATACATCTTGGCGTCATGCCCGGGATATACGAGGGTCACGATCATCGGGGCGGTCATGTAGGCCACCGATCCGGCGAACGCCGTAATTTTCCTCAGGCCGTAATTCTTTAAGAACACGAACATGAACGCGCCTGATAGAAAAACATGGAGCACAAGTTTCAGGCCCAGAGCTTTATGCATTGGCAGAAAGAACTGCAGAACTGCCGCCGGATAAAAGGTATCGCCGTGCGTAGCGTCAACGAAGGGCAGGCCGCAGGAAATAAATCTGTCCCACAAGGGTATTTCCCAAAATTCCTTCACGAATTCGGAATAGAATTTTCTGAAGAATATCCCGCTTTCCAGCTGATCGGAGCTGAACAGAACTCCGTTCGTGAACAGAAATTCATGAAAAAGCGAAACTGTTATCGCAAAAAATATAAGATAAGGCCAGAATTTCTTTAATTGATCCAAATCCACTCCTTTTTTACAGTGACCCGCCGCTTGTCATCATCTTGAAGAGCTCCTGATTCGTATCTGTCTGATTTATCTTCTCTTTCATGAACTTCATAGATTCTATATTAGTCATCGGAGCGAGCATTTTTCTCAATATCCATATCTTGTTCAGGGTAAGCGTCTCAAGCAGCAGCTCCTCTTTTCTCGTTCCTGATTTGTTGATATCTATAGCGGGATATATTCTCATTTCGGCGAGCCTTCTGTCCAGAACGAGCTCCAGGTTTCCTGTTCCCTTGAACTCCTCAAAGATGACCTCGTCCATCCTGCTGCCTGTGTCAACAAGCGCCGTCGCGATTATAGTCAGGCTTCCGCCTTCCTCAATGTTCCTCGCGGCGCCGTAGAACCTCTTGGGTTCATAAAGCGCGTTCGCGTCAACACCGCCGGAAAGTATCCTGCCGCTGTGCGGTGCCGCGGCGTTATACGCTCTGGCAAGCCTGGTAATACTGTCTAACAGTATAACGACATCCTTCCCGTACTCGACTTCCCTTTTTGCTTTGTCCAGCACCATGCGGGCTACAGAGATGTGCTTTTCAGGTTTCTCGTCAAAGGTCGAGAATATAACTTCCCCTTTAATACTCCTCTGCATTTCGGTGACCTCCTCGGGCCTTTCGTCTACAAGCAGCATCATTATCTTGGCATCGGGATGATTTTCAGCTATCGCATTGGCTATCTGGCGCATGATAGTGGTCTTTCCGGCCTTCGGCGGGGAAACAATGAGAGCTCTCTGCCCTTTTCCCAGAGGCGAGAACAGGTCGAGTATCCTTAAAGTCTCGTTCTCATAGCCGAATTTTTTATTCTCAAGCTTGAACCTGTCATTCGGATGAAGAGGAGTGAGATTCTCGAACATTATGATCTTTTTGATATATTCGGGATCCGCGTCGTTCACAGAATCTATCTTCAGAAGCGCGAAATATTTCTCGCCTTCCTTGGGAGCCCTGATCTGACCGCTGACATAATGCCCTGTTCTGAGCCCGAACTTCTTGATCTGCGCGGGAGAAACATAAATATCGTTCTTACCCTGCTGATAGTTCGTGTTGGGCGACCTTAAAAAACCGTACTTGTTGTCCTTATCCAGCGCGATTATTTCCAGGAGTCCGTCGCCTTCAAGCATTTCCTCTTCCTGTGTGTTGCCCTCAAGGATCTTGAAGATCAGTTCCTGCTTTAACAGAGTCGCGTAGTCCTCTATTCCGAGTTTGATTGCTATTTCCGTAAGTTCTCTCACGGTCATGCTTTTCAGTGTCTTGAGATCGTATCTCTGTACTTCTTCCATGTCGTATCCTTATTTTAATTTAATTTTAAATTAATTTTATCCAGCATATCGCCGATAAGATAATGCGATCCCGTGATGACGATCATATCACCGCCGCAGTAATTTTTCACGGCTTCGCTGTATGCTTCGGCCGGATCCTTAAAGAATCCGGTATCTATGTCAATTTTAAGATTTTTAATGTTTTTGAGAGTTTCAACATCGAGAGCTCTTTTATTATCCGCCTGAGTGAAATATTTTCTGGCGTCGAATCCCGATACCATGCTGATGATCTTTTCATGATCTTTATCCCTGACAGTCCCGAATATCAGGTGTATCTTTCCGCGTCCCGGATTCTCAAGCTCTTTTTTTAGAGCTCTTAGACCCTGCATGTTGTGAGCGGCGTCTATCATCACTAAAGGATCTTTCGATACGGTCTGCATTCTTCCTTTCACTCTGACGGACGAGAGGGCCGAACCAACTTTTACAGGATCCAGTTTTATTCTTCCTGATATCACTTTCAGGGCTGTTAAGGCAGTTCTCAGATTCTCTTTCTGATAACTCCCTCTCAGATCCGCTTTCGGATATAAATGAACTCCGTTAAAATGAAAGTCCGTAATCAGACCGGGCTCATCTTTTTTAAAGCTGAATTTTTTCTTATCGGTAAAAACAACCCGAGAATTTTTCTTTTCTGCAGTCCTTTTGAAAAGACGGCGGACGGATCTTTTATCCGTATTGACCACGACGGGCACGCCCGTTTTTATTATCCCCGCTTTTTCCCGGGCTATTTCCACAATGGAATTCCCGAGCTGCTTCTGGTGATCGATATCTATACCCGTTACAACGGAAAGCATCGGATTTAAAATATTAGTCGAGTCGAGCCTTCCCCCAAGTCCTGTTTCAATAACCGCAATATCTGTTTTTTTATCAAGGAAATATTTGACCGCTATGGCCGTGTTAGCCTCAAAAAAAGTGCAGTTGAACTTCTCTATACCCTCTTTGAAAAAACCTATGTAATCTGAAATATCTTCATCACTTATCTCTTCATTATCTATCCTGATCCTCTCATTGAACCTCTGTATGTGGGGTGAAGTGAAAAGACCGGTCCGGTAGCCGTTCGATCTCAGAACCTCGGCAATTATATTTGCAACCGAGCCTTTTCCGTTAGTACCCGCAATGTGTATCACCGTAAGTTCTTTATAGTCTGTTTTTGTATATTCCATCAGATCCTGAATGTTCTTCAGTCCGAACTTCATGCCGAACATTCCTCTGTCGAAAAGATATTGTATCTCTTTACTTATCAATTTACCTACTTCTGAAAATTCAATGACGCTTTTACAAAATCCCTGAACAGCGGATGAGCGCTGGTAAGCCTGGATTTAAGCTCTGGATGATACTGGACTCCCACGAACCAGGGATGATCGGGCAGCTCTACGGCTTCTACCAGATTGAGCTGTTTATTCCTGCCCGAAAGTATAAGTCCGCAATCCTCCAGTGTACCGATATAGTCGTTATTGACCTCAAATCTGTGCCTGTGTCTTTCTGATATGACCGTCGAACGGTAGGCATTGTACATGTTAGTTCCCTTCTCGATCTCACATTCATACGATCCCAACCTCATTGTTCCGCCCTTCTTCTTGATCTTTTTCTGATCGGACATCAGGTCTATCACCGGATACTTGAGTTTTCTGGCGAACTCGGTGGAATTTGCGTTCTTCATACCTCCCACGTTTCTCGCGAACTCGATCACCATGCACTGCATTCCAAGACATATCCCGAAGAAAGGTATTCTGTTCTCTCTGGCGTATTTCACTGCAAGAAGTTTACCTTCGATACCCCTGTCGCCGAAACCTCCGGGAACAAGAATACCGGAAACATCCGAAAGAATATCACCCGGCCCGTTATGCTCAACATCCTCGCTGTTCACCCATTTGATCTCAACTCTGGCCCTGTTCTCGCTCCCGGCATGAATGAATGCCTCGATAATGCTCTTGTACGAATCTTTCAGCCCTATATATTTACCCACGATAGCTATTTTAACCGTGTGAACGGGATTTCTAACATACTTGACATATTTCTTCCACTGCTCAAGATCCGCCTGAGGAGCTTCTATACCAAGCTTTTCGCAGATAATATCGTCAAGTTTGTTGTTATTGTATTCTATCGGAACCTGATATATTGTTGACTGATCTTTTGCCTCAATTACGCACTTTTTCTCAACATTGCAGAAAAGGGCGATCTTCTCCTTTGCGCTTTTCGGTACGCTCTGTTCAGTTCTGGTAACAAGAATATCAGGCTGTATCCCCATCTCGAGAAGGTTCTTGACTGAATGCTGCGTCGGCTTTGTTTTAATTTCGCCTGCCGCTGCGATATACGGTATATAGGTTAAATGAATGTACAGAGTATTATGTATCCCGGCATCGAATTTGAACTGCCTTATCGCCTCAATGAACGGGAGACTTTCAATATCACCTACTGTTCCTCCTATCTCGACAATGAGAACATCGAGCTTGTTCTCGTCTGCTACCCTGCGTATCCTTTCCTTGATCTCGTTGGTTATGTGAGGGATTACCTGAACGGTTCCTCCCAGATAGTCTCCCCTCCTTTCTTTCGACAGAACATTTTCGTATATCTGCCCGGCTGTGGCGTTGTTCAGCTTAGACATATTTACATCGATAAATCTTTCATAGTGCCCGAGGTCAAGATCCGTCTCCGCACCGTCCTCGGTAACATAAACTTCGCCGTGCTGGAAAGGTGACATTGTACCCGGATCCAGATTAAGATACGGGTCGAGTTTCAATATCGAAATATTGAGTCCCCTCTGCTTAAGTAGAAGACCTATACTTGCCGCAGTGATCCCCTTGCCGAGAGCGGACACCACGCCTCCTGTTACAAATATGAATTTGGCATCTGTTTTTTTAGCCATTTCATTCTCCTCACTCTATTTTAATTATAAAATTACAAAAGTTCCTGAAGTCTCTTCAGTATCCCGATAGCTTCAACGGGAGTCGTGTTGTCTATATCTGTCTTTTTGAGTTCTTCCCTTATCATGTCGTTCTCGATACTGAACAGGCTCAGTTGCATCCCGGTATCGCTGCTGTTTTTGTCTAAAGCTATAACAGGTTTGGAATCGGGCGTCAGTTCATTTTCTTCAAGATTATTGAGAATGACACGGGCGCGTTCCAGAACCTTTTGCGGGATACCTGCCAGTTTTGCCACATAGATCCCGTAGCTGCTGTCGGCTCCGCCCTCGACTATTTTGCGCATGAAGATCACTTCATCTTTATGCTCCCTTACACTGGCATGATAATTCTTTACTCCAGGGCATATCCTTTCGATATCTGTCAGTTCGTGATAATGCGTAGCGAAAAGCGTCCTCGATCTCAGAGACGGTTCATTGTGAATATATTCGATTATCGCCCATGCCAGGCTCAAACCGTCAAAGGTCGCCGTGCCTCTGCCCACTTCGTCCAGTATTATAAGACTGTCGGCGGCCGCGTTGTTGAGAATATTGGCGGTCTCGTTCATTTCGACCAGAAAAGTACTCTCTCCCGCACTCAAATTGTCCGATGCTCCCACTCTTGTGAATATCCTGTCCGCCATACCGATCACGGCTTTATCCGCCGGAACAAAACTGCCTGCCTGGGCCAAAAGCACGATAAGCGCTGTCTGCCTTAGATAAGTCGATTTCCCCGACATGTTCGGACCCGTTATGATAAGTATGTTCTTATCTTCGGTGACCGTGAGATCGTTTGGTATGTAGTCCTTTCCGGCTCCCAGATTGAGCTCTACAGAAGGATGTCTGCCGTTCTTTATGATAATTTCTCTCTTTTCAGAGAAAGACGGTCTTGTATAGTTATTAATTTCTGCAGTAAAGGCGAAAGAGTTCAGGCAGTCAAGTATCGCTATAACCGATGAATTGGTCTTGATGTCCTCCAGGAAGTCTCTTAACCTGTTCAGAATATCATCGAACAACTCTCTTTCGAGGTCCTCTATCTTTTCGTCGGCATTGAGGATCTTGTCCTCGAATTCCTTCAATTCCTGATTGATGAACCGTTCAGAGTTGACAAGCGTCTGTTTTCTTATGAATTCTGCCGGTATCATTTCCGAATATTTCTTTGTGACTTCAAAGTAGTATCCGAACACCTTGTTATAGCTTATTCTTAGAGTGGGTATGTTAAGCTCCGTCTTTATCCTTTCCGAAAGCTCCAGAAGTTTTTCTTTACCATGATCGATTATATCATAAAGCTCGTCAAGTTCATTCGACCATCCTTTTTTTACAAATCTCCTGTCTTTTAAACTGACACTTCCTGACTCTTCGATCGATCTGTCGATAATACTGATGCAGTCTTCGCCGGAAACAAATCCCGATTCAAGCTCTTTTAAGTACGGGGAGTCGATCTCATTCAAGCAGTTTCTTATCACGGAAACTGTCAAAAGGGACTTTTTGAGACGGATAAGCTCGTCCGGTCTGATCTTTCCGGCGCTGATCTTTCCTGCAAGCCTTTCAATATCAGCAATATCCGAAAGATGATCGGATATTTTTTTTCTGCTGTGTCTCTCTTTGAGCAGGATTTCTGTTATCTCAAGTCTTTTATTTATCTCTTCCTTATCCCTCAGAGGCCTTGTCAGCCATTTCCTTAACAGCCTTGCTCCCATCGGAGTTTTTGTCCTGTTCATCACTGCGTAAAGAGTAGCGTTCTTATTGCCGTCAAAATTTAGAGGCTCAAGTATTTCCAGATTTCTTCTTGTTCTGTAGTCGATCGAGCATATGTCCCTTTCGCTGTATCTTTTCAGTTTTTCGAGATGAGAAAAACCTGATTTCAGGTTGTCGGAAAGATATTCAAGCAGAACTCCGGCGCATACGGCGGAAGAATCCGTATCTTTGAACCCGAGAGAAGAAATGCTCGCTATACCGTAATGCTCTTTTAAGCGGGCCGCTGAAATCTCCGGAACGAATTTGTGTTCACTTATCTCAGTCACCGTTCTTCTGCGGTCGCCGTAGTCTGCTTTCAGAGAAGAAGGAACGAGCAGTTCCGATGGGTCGAACATCATTATCAGTTCTTTCAGAGCTGTTTCGTTATCGGGATCGCACCCGATGAACTCACCAGTTGAAATATCCGCAGCGGCGAACCCCGGTTTATCAGCTTCATCGTAAATGATGCAGGCTATATAATTATTTGAGTTCCTGTCTATCATCTCGTCGGACATAGCTGTACCGGCAGTTATGATATCTGTGATATCTCTTTTTACTATCCCTTTGGCATACTTGGGATTTTCGGTCTGATCGCATACGGCCACTTTATATCCGGCTTTGATCATCTTTGACAGATAGTTATTAAGCTGATGATGCGGAAATCCCGCCAGAGGGATCTCCGCCCCCATATGTTTTCCCCTTGTTGTCAGGGTCAGATTGAGAACTTTACTTGCTGTCTTTGCGTCTTCAAAGAACATCTCGTAAAAATCACCGAGCCTGTAAAACAAAATATGCCCGGGATTTCTGTTCTTGATCTCGTTGTATTGCATCATCATCGGGGTGAGTGTGTCTGAGTTTTTTTTCTTCATTACCTGAATATATTTATAATCCGGATTTCAACAGGTCATGGAGCTTGATCAATCCCGCCAGTTTCGATCCTTTCAGTACCGGCATAACGCTGAAGCTGCCGCTGGACCTCATGATTTTAAGAGCATCGTAGGCCATTGTTTCATATTCGATCGTCTTCGGGTCGGGTGTCATGATCTCTTTCGCTGTCAGTTTTTCGACATTAGTGTATTTTGTCAGTATCCTCTTGATATCGCCGTCGCTGATTATACCTTTGAGCTTACCTTTATGTACTATCATTGCGGCCCCGAGGTTCCTGTCACTCATTTTTATCAGTATGTCCCTGAAGACCGTGTCCTCGTCGCAGACCGCTATATCTTTGACCGGATGTACAAAATCCGATACTTTAAGCAGAAGCCTTTTCCCCAGTGTTCCGCCGGGATGGGACATGGCGAAATCCTCTTCCTTGAATTCCTTCAGCTGTGAAAGTACCGTAGATATAGCATCGCCTATTACAAGAGCCGCAGTAGAACTTGAAGTCGGGGCGAGATTCAGAGAGCAGGCTTCTTTTTCTACATAAGCGTTAAGTACAGCGTGTGAATTTTTTGCCAGTGTTGAGTTCACATTGCCTGTAATAGCTACGATCCTGCATCCTTTTTTCTTGATAACAGGAAGCATCGCGACGATCTCATCGGATTCTCCGCTTTTGCCCAGTATTATGACAACGTCACGCTCCTCGACCACTCCCAGGTCGCCGTGAAGCGCTTCAGCCGGATGCATATATATCGCAAGAGTGCCTGTGGAACATAAAGTTGCCGCGATCTTTCTGCCGATCAACCCGGATTTACCCATTCCCGAAACTATGACCTTGCCTCTGCATTCGAGGATTATCTTAACGGCCTTATAAAACTCCGCATCCACATTTGAAGCTACTTTTTTGAGTTCAGTGATCTCGATATCAAAAACATTTTTAACTAAACGAATTATTTCTTTTTCCGGAGGCATTTTCATTGTGATTTACCCAAAAATTAGGAGCAGTATTTTCAGCATTTTGGTGATACGGTTAAATAATAAGGATATTGGAGTTCAAAGTCAAGTCATATTCAGGAATATTTTGCATTAATTTTTAATATCTTTTACCGTGAATTAATCGTATATTGCGCCAAAATCAAAAGGAAAAATGTATGCCTTCATTTAACAGCTTCGAAAAATACAGATATTTCGACAAGAACATTTTCTTCAAATTCTGGCAGAATACGGTTTTCGGTTCTAACGATCCCGACAAACTTGACCCTTTAAAGAAACGATCCGAGACCGATAAACTTAGGGACAGGATAAAGAAACTGTGGCTGTCTTTCAATGAGAACAGGGAAGATTTCAGAAGAAAATACTCCGACACGAAAAAGTTCATAAATGCCTATATTTCTTCTTTTTACCTGCCCAATATTCAGAGAATATATTCCATTCTGATGCAGAAGCAGAACATTAAAGAGGTCGTGAGCAGCTTCGAGAATTCCGGAGAGGAATTTGTTATGATGGATTTCGGGGCGGGTCCCATGAGCGCTTCTTTTGCGCTTCTGCTCGTTCTTGACCATGCCGGAGTTGACATGATGTCAAAAAACATAAGGATCATCACAATTGAAAGATCTTCGAACATGATCTCGACAGGACTGGAGATGATCAGGGCCGGGTTTCCTTCGGGACCGGAATTCCTGCACGAAAACTTCACATCCCCTCTCAAAGCAGAGCGAAAGTGCGACATTATATTGTGCGCCAATGTCTTCAACGAGATCCCTGAAAAGCACAGATCGTCAAATATCGAGGAACTGCTTTCTCTTTCTAAAGGTCTCATCCTGATCACCGAACCCGGGCAGGAAGTTCATTCAAAAGCATTGTCCTCCCTCAGAAATCAGATTATAGAGAACTCCGGACATTCATTCAGTGTCATATCTCCGTGCACTAATTCCTCAAAATGCCCTCTTTCATCCGAAAGCGACAGACAGGACTGGTGCTGGTTCTCAACTGCCTGGAGAGTTCCTGAGCAGGCTGCTTTTATTGACCGGATAACCGGCCTTGACCACAGACAGCTGAATTATTCCTACCTTTTCATAAACTCATCGGGTTCATCCCGTTCTGAGAACGCCTACAGAGTGATTTCGGATGTAATCATGCCCGTCAGAAGAGGCAACAGGAACAGATTCGAAAACTGGATGAGAAACAATATAATCGAAGGTGATTCTAAGTGCCTGTCAAGGGTGTCGGATCAGGATACAGCCAAGATGCTTTTATGCGGCCCTGAAGGTAAACTTTGTTCGGTTGTGGGGGGTAAGGGAGCTTTCTCCGGTCTGAAGCGGGGGGATATTGTCTCTTCGATCCCGCAGAATTCCTGTTTGTGCAGAGAAAGATGAAAATTAGAATCTGAAAGCGTAGCGGGCGTGCACGACAGTCTCACTGAAGCCTTCACTATGCGGAACCGCCGCATGTACCGATATCTGCCCTGAACTTGTTCTGTAAATAATTCCGATGCCGTAGCTGATCAGTGATTCAAGCTCTTTTATTTTTTTTATCTTTCCTGAACCCTGGTTATACGAACATACGTCGGTAAAAACATCAATTGCGGCTGAACGCAAATTATCCGTTATGTAGAAATCTGCTGAATTAAGTATGTAGATATCGGATATAAAGGTATCTTCCCGGTACCCTCTGAAAGAATCAGCGCCGCCGAATACAAGTCTTGCGTAGTCAGGCAGATCATCATCGAATATCATCTGGTTGTAAGTTACAGACATCCTGAACAGCAGGTTTCGGGTCATACTTATATTTTTCTCCGCCGAAAACAACAATTCAATACCGTTCTGATCTGCCGTACTCCGCTTGTCGATATTAACCGTAGAAAAATCAGCTCTGACACTTGTTTCTGCTTCTTCGGGGATCATTACATTTTCGTCAGAAGTATTGTACTCAATGCCGGTTCTGTAACTTGTTATTACAGACTCGGGAGAGCCGTCAGTTTTCAGAGTGTCTGAATAGAAATACTCCTTTTCTATACCGTATGTTATTCCAGATCCCGGGCCATAAGTGTACTTCTGTCCTATCAGGAAATTCCTTTTGAGATAAGCGTTTTTTTTGAAGATCTGACCGTACTCAGCCTCAGTTGACAGCCTGATTCCCGCCAGGAACGGTTCCCTGTAATAAAATTTTAATTTCTCATAAGTTTCGCCTTCCCTCTCCCATAACAATCTGAATTTCCTCATCGTTCCGAATAAATTTCCCGCTTTAAGCAGCGAATGAACTGATAAAGTTGAGCCTCCGTCATCTGAATTGAATCCTCCGAGAAACATGATCTCGTTATATTTTTTTTCTGATAATCCGAAGCTGATGCCATACCTGTCTGGCCCCGTACGGATTATTTCGAAATCCGGCCTTTTTTCAAAAAATCCAGAACGGAACAACCATTCCGAAGCTTCTTTGATCCTTGTTTCCGAAAATTTCTCTCCCGGTATGATGCCTGCAAGCTTTGTAAGACTCTCTTTTTTTGTGACCGCCGCTCCCTTAAAAATAATATCATCTATCCTGATATAATCGCCAGAATCGATCGTTACGAATACCGTCCTGCTTTGATCATAAATTCTTATGCTGTCTATCTTTACTGATACGAAAGGAAATCCTTTATCCGCATAATGATCAATGAGCCCTTCGATGCTCTGTTCTGGCGATCTGTTTCCTTTAATAACTGATAAAAGTATCTCTTCAGTAAAATATTTATCTCCTGAAAATCTAAAATCAACTTTATCCGAACCTGATAAAGCAGAGACAAGAACAAAAAATATTATAAATACTTTATCCGAGTATTTCATCCGTGATCTTTTCAGTTCTGTTGGGTGTTATTTCAGGGTAGTTAACATCGAAAATATTCTTAATGTCTTCCGTTAAGTTCATTCTGGTTTGATCGGCATAATTAAAATACTTTTTCCCTTTATAATAATCCGCAAGGTATTCCTGCTCCGTCTGACCGGGAGTAGGTACGAAAAACGCCTTCTTTTTTAAAGATACAAACTCCATTACACTTGAATATCCCGGCCTGGAAACGATCACCCCTGCTCCTCTGATCATTGCGGAAAGCTTTTCTCTTTCAATACTGGAATAAACCGTTATGTTGCCTGTCTCAGTAACACTTCTGCTTTCTGTCACGCCGCTGACTATTATGATCTTACCTTCAAGAAGCTTTGATTGTTCGAGGACTTTATTCTCGAATATCGTTCTCTGAGGTTCCGGTCCTGAAATAATAAAAAGATAATCAGACATGATCATATCCGTAGATGCTGAAATATCGGAAAATATACCGCAATATTTTATCTTTGAAGAATTCATGAAAGGAACGTTGTGAGAAAGTTCGCCCGAGAGGTTAAAGTCCTTTTCTTCATCCGGAACAAAAACCGCTCTGTATCTTCTGAAATACAGCCTGTTAAAGATAACCGAAAATATCTCAAGGGGTCGTAGAAAACCCGGGAGCTTAAAACACAACTGATGAGTTATGAAATACGAAGGTACTTCTCTTGAAAATATGCCGTATCTGTTATCGGAAACTATCCTGTCTATCTTTAATTCCCGCACAAGCTTTTCTGTAAAGCCGTGCTCTTCCCTGAGCTTAAGCAGTATTTTAGGCAGTTGAATAAAAAGCGAAAAAAGAAGCGACCAGCCTTTTTTAGAATATTTTACAGAGTAATCGGGATGATCTATAAATTCCGCACCGCTTATCTCGGACTTGAGAAGCTCAAGCGACCGTCCCGTTGAAAGAATTATGACATCGTTTTCTTTTACAAGCTGTCTGATGACAGGCAGCGATCTGGTTGCGTGACCCAGCCCCCAGTTAAGTACAGCATATAGTATTCTTCTTTTCTTCATTCATGTCCGATTGTTATACTAATACGAAATAATACAAAATTTAACTTGACTTTACAATGTCAAAATCATATATTTGGGTCGCTATCGCGGGATGGAGCAGTCTGGTAGCTCGTCGGGCTCATAACCCGAAGGCCGTAGGTTCGAATCCTACTCCCGCTACTACTTAAAAAGAGCCTAACGGCTCTTTTTTTTATTTACGCTGTTTTTTACTCTTTTTATACCGTTCATTAAATCTTTTCATCACACTTAACTTCTTTTCGACAGATATCTGCTCGCCGCTTACGGGATCAGAACCTGTATAGTACAATACTCCCGCAAGAGTAAGAGGAAGAGGAACAAAGTTTATCACATTTCCAAGCTCAATATCGAGTTCCTGCAATTGTTTGACGTTCAGCGCTGTCTCTTCATCGGTCTGACCAGGATATCCTGCGTATATATCTGCTGATATGTTTAATTTTTTCCCGTATTCTCCAGCTCTCTTTTTTAAAAATTTCAGATCTTTAACAGCACTTTCGGCTCCGTCGAATCCCATCATCTTCCTCTGCGTATCTGAAAAACTCGACACAAGAAGATGGACATTGCCGTCATTTCTTTTAGTCAGAAAGTCCTTGTATAAATCCTTGTCTCTTACCAGTAGCTTCATATCTATATCCCCGGCATAGAAATTATTACGGACATTCGGGAATTTGTCAAAACCTTCAATAATCTTTAATATCTCCTCGTTTTGCGGTTTTATATTCGGGCAAACATCAGGCAGCGTACAGGATAATCTCCCGCATTCTGAACACATTTTCCTGTTGCCTGTCTTTACCGAGTAGTGATTAAAATACGGGGATCCGAATATCCTGACGATCTTATTGTAGTCTTTTGAGCGGATGAATTTTACAACTTCTTTTCTTATCTCCTCATTCGATCTTGACGAGATCATTCTCCCTGAAACAAATATTTCCTGAGAATCCGAAATATCATTAAGGCAGCCTCTGTGCGTCATTATTGAATCTTTTATGAACCTGCATATAGGGATCTCATCGTTGTATTTGGGATGAGGACGCCCTTTGAAACCCGTACTGTAGAGACTGTCCGTTTCCTCTTCTGTAAGAGGAACCTGCGCTTTGTTGATAACAAGATATCTTCCCACAGCCCTCTGAACCACAGTTTTTGAATTGTACGGGTTCATATTTTTGTGAAGCGCCAGGTGGTGCTCCGCTAAAAGTCCCGGATTTTTCTCCAGGCTTTCGTGTGACGGTATCTGAATATAATTAGATACCTGACCGATATCTTTGATTATAGTAGCCGTACCGCTAAGTCTGATGTCATTTTCTATATGCTTTTTATTCTTCAGCGTATCACATATACTCAGGAGATTGAATTCTATGTTCCCGAAAAGAAGAATATCAGCTTTACTATCGAAAAGAACCGGTTTTCTCAATTTGTCAGACCAGTAGTCATAATGACTTGCCATTCTTCCGGAGGCTTCGGGACCTGCTATTATGACAGGCACATCCTTATAGAGTTCTTTTATTTTACCGCAGTACCTTATCAGCGCTCTGTCGGGTCTGTTTAGTCTCTTCCCTCCCGGCACATAAGGATCTGTGCTCCTGAATTTTTTGAATGCCGTATAATTCATCGCCATGGAATCCTCCTTTCCTGTGATCACAAGAAAGAAAAGAGAAGGTCTTCCGTAACGCTTCCAGTCGTCATCTTTATCAATATCAGGCATATCTAGGATAACGGTTTTATAACCGTTGGAATTCAGGAATCGGCCCGCTGAGGCCGCCTGAAAATACGGATGGTCCACATATGCGTCTCCCGTAACAATAATAACATCCGCTCTTTTCCAGTTCAGATCATCGAATTCTTTTCTGGTCGCGGGTATAAATCCTTTAAGCATAGCAAGTCTCCGTTTAAAATATGAAATCTAAATAAAAAAGCTGTCAAAAGACAGCTTTTTTATTACGAATATAATTGTAAATCTACTTGCCCATACCCATGTCGCCGAACATAGCGGCCAGAATCTCTTCATCAAGAGTACTTCCGTCAATAAACTCGATATAAGGAACTATATCGTATTCCTGATATTCTTCGTACCAGACTTTTTTAGCTTTAAGCTGACCTATCAGAACGTCGCTCTCGAATATGTGGCAATACATATATTCTTCTGTGTTAAGCTCTGCAACAACTTCGTCCAAAGTCAAAGTATCTGATTCCATCAGAGTTTCCATTGAAACAGCATCCGCCCAGAAGCTAACGAGGTAAACTCCGAACATATAATCAAGATCCATTTCGCTTATCTCTTCCATGGTTCCGTCGGTAAAAGTAAGAAGAGCGTCGAAGCTCATTTTTGTTTCCTGATTCTCTTTAAAGCTCATAGAATAATCAATTGTGAAAGCTGTTTCGTTTATCGCGTTTGTTACTGTAATTGTAAACGGATCAAGAACCAGATTCAATTCTAATATTTTCGGAACAACATCATCCATAGCTGCCATATACTGCCACTGCGCGCTGAAATCAAGATCAAGGACTTTTGTGCCGGCTGTATACACTTCCATGTCTAAAGCGGTCGGAAAATAATCACTCTCCATATATGTCGGATCATACTCATAATACCATGTTATATATTCATCATCATAGTCGTTGAGAACCAGTTTAAACTCCTGTCCGTCGGTCGTATAAGTACCGGGAACGATTATAGTTATAACGGATCCTCCGGGTACAATGGTCCAGTCCGCATCATAAATGTAGCCGTATTCATCGTATATATAACCGTTGAATGTATATGTTCCAAGCCAGTTCGAGAAAATGAAATGGTCATCCTGTTTAGATGTATTATCCTGAGACGGGAACAGTTTTGAGAAGACTTCGCCGGCTAATTATGATTCTGAATACCCGGCATCTCCGAGTGCGCCGTTAATGCTTTTGAGAGGCACTTCCGGAAAAGTGAAGGGCAGATAATCCATGACCTGCATATTGTTCATCAGCGCGGAAGAACCGGGTGCAGTCATAATATCAGACATTACAGCGTCCATTTCACCCTGAATGTTCTGAGCAGTACTCGGTGCTGGTTTTGTTGTCTCCGAATCCGAACATGAAATAAATAGGACCGAAGCAAGAGCAACGAGAGAAAGGATGAATCTTCTTAACATAAAACACCTCCTGTTTATTTTTATACTGTTCAATATACTAACAATTCGACAACACCGCAACAATTTTATTTTTTCAAAATATAGCTTGAATTTTAACGATAAAATTGTTTAATTCTATCTCTGTATAAAAAACAATGGGCGGAGACTGGTTTGTTGGCAAAAATAGCATATAATTTCTTACTTGTACCTTTTCTTTACTTCGGATTGAAAATATCTTATCTCTTCAACAGAAAGGTCCGAAGGTCAGTTGAGGCGAGAAAGAATATAATTGACAAGCTTAACCGCGACAAAATAAATCTGAATCCGTACAGCGTTACGATCCTGTTCCACTGTTCTTCTATGGGTGAATACAAACAGGTTGTTCCAATAGCTGAAAAACTTGCGGCCGATCGTAGTGAGGATTACAACCTTGTACTTTCTCTCTATTCGCCGTCAGCGTACGATAACATTGACCGTGAAAAAAGTTGTTTTAAACTCATTACTTATACTCCTTTCGATCTCTATTTTGAGACTAGAAAATTCATAAATACGATCAATCCAGATATAGTACTTATCTCGAAACACGATATCTGGCCTAATTTCATCTGGGAGCTTAAGAAAAGAGAAGTGCCGGTTTTTCTTATCAACGGCCTGTTCGCAGATGACACAAAAATGGATAAGTGGTACGCAAAAAGCTTTTACAGATCCGTGTTCTCCGGAATTTCAGGAATATTTACAGTAAATGAAAAACACAGGCAGAGATTTATAAAAATATATCCTTCCGCTGACAAGATCGAAGCTACAGGAGATACAAGATACGATTCTGTTATCAGAGAATCCGACGGCAGCGGCAGTTTTCATCCATTTGATCAGCTGAAAGATATTAAAAAGGTTTTCGTTGCGGGCAGCTCATGGCCTACAGGAGAAAAATACATTATTAAAGCATGGAAAAAAATCAAACTGAATTTCAGCGACTCTTTTCTTGTAATCGTGCCTCACGAGATAGGTGTCGATCACATTTACAAGATCGAGAGCCAGTGTCAGGAAATGGGATTCCGGACACTGGTATTTACAGAAATGAACGGAGATCAAAGACTTGACCAGTACGATATTCTGATAGTAGACCGGATCGGCTTACTGGCAAAAATATACAAATTCGGAAGCATCGCATATGTCGGGGGAGGTTTCTCAAAGAACGGCCTTCATTCTGTCATCGAACCTGCCGTTTACGGACTGCCTGTTCTCTTCGGTCCGAATCTTGATAAATCTCCGGAAGCGCAGGAAATGAACCTTCTGAATTGCGGGATAATGTTCAACAACGACGAGGAGCTCCTTAATATTGTAAACAGCCTGTGGTCTGATAATGACCTATACAGGAAAGTATCAGAGATAAGTTACGAATACATAAGAGAAAAAAGCGGGGCGTCTGATAAGATCATAAAAGTAATTAAAGACAGAACCTCCAAACCTAAATTGGACAAACGCAATTCTGTTACGGAAGAGGAATTCGAAAGAATGATGAATGAAGAAAACTCAGGAAGGTCATGACGGAATTTCATACGAGACAATATGAGCAGTCCTTTAAAGTGCTTGCAGTATTCATATCTTTCCTTTCGGTATCTTTTATACTTGGATATTACTGGCTTTTGATGGGCACTCACAGCTCAAAGAATTCTGAACTGATCAGTGAATTAATTGCATCATATTATAACGAAAATCCAGATAATCCAGACAAGGAACCGAAATTCAAACACATTACGGAACTGCTTGTAAGATCAGACAAAACATTCATACTCACGATCAATTCTAATGAGAACGAGATCCCGGTAGTCTGGAATATGCCTTACCTGAAAATAAAAGATATCGACCTTAAAAAAGAATTGAACCGCAGGACTTTCTGCACAATCTCTCTCGCGGATGAAAACAGTTTAAAAAAGCTTTACTATATTCCTGATGATCTTATCAGCAAAATGAGATTATACCCTTTTTTTCTGTTCCTGACCCTTTTAACAATAGTTCTGATGGCTTTCTACCTGTTTTATTACATGCGTAGAAACGAGAAACAATCTGTATGGATAGCCATTTCCAAAGAAACCGCGCATCAGCTTGGAACACCCCTTACTTCCCTCAAGGGATGGAGAGAGCATCTCCATCAGCTGGGCAAGTCTGAAGAACGGATCAGTTCGGTTGCCGACGGTCTTGAAGAGGATATTGAAAAGATATCACTGGTCGTGAACAGATTTTCGAATATTTCTTCGGACAAGGAATTTAAAATGTGCGATACAGGTATTATAATTACCAAGGCTGCAGACTATATTTCCAGAAGGCTGCCTTTAGAATCAGGGCGAATTGAACTGGAAAAAACTGTCGGAGAGGCACATAACATATACGCTAACGAAGTTCTTCTCGAATGGACCTTCGAAAATTTATTGAAGAACGCGATCGAATCATTAAAAGAAGATCAGCCCGGAAAGATTAAAATAACGCAGTATGAGGAAAAAGATAAGATCATTGTAGAGATCACGGACAACGGATGCGGAATACCATCTGCATTAAAGAAAAAAATATTCGATACAGGGTTCACTACAAAAAAAAGAGGATGGGGTCTCGGGCTTTCACTCAGTAAAAAGATCATTGAACAGTATCACGGCGGTAAACTGTTCGTAAAACACAGCGGACAGGAAGGCACAACAATGCGCATTGAGCTTAACAAATTTATTTAAAGGGGACAGATGTACGGCGAATTGAACATAAACAGCGACTCGTCTAAGATAGTGAACGGACTTATCTACAGGATCGTGCCTTCAAAGGAAAGAATCCCGTTTCCGGGTAATATAATTTCTCTGAATGTTGATTCGGGACATTTTACCGAGCTGCTTGAGGAAGCGGAAATTAATGACTCTCTGATCGTTCTGCTTGGTAAAAAAAACCAGTACGCATCCGATTTTTCGCAGGATTCCTATTATAATTACGGATGTATTTCAAAAGTCGTTCAGGTCATAAAACTGCCCAATTTTGGTAATAAGGCTATTATAAGATGTCTTAAAAGGGTCAGGGTAACGGAATTCCAGAAAAGGAACCTGAATCTTTATGCCAGGATCGAAACGATCGAGATAAATACTGAATCCGATGATATTTTAAAAGCCACCCTCAGACTTCTCAGAAAACTATACATCGAATTTCTTGAACTTAATCCCCAGCTTGAGAAACCGGATTACCTACTTAACATAAATGACGATCTGATAAATCCGCTGAAGCTTACTGATACTATAATGGGAAGTCTTAACCTTAATTACCAGAGAAAACAGAGGATGCTTGAGATAAGCGATTTCAGATATTTTGTTTCTGAGCTCCATTCAATTCTGATAAACGAGATAGAGTTCTCAAGACTTGAAAAAAAGATCGAAGCGGAAGTTTCTCAAAGGACACTGAAGGAGCAGAAAGATTATTTCTTGAGAGAAAAGATCAAAGGACTGAGTTCAGAGCTCGGATCAGATGCTCTTCAGATACCGGAAGTAGAAAAAATAAACGGTCTCAAGGCTCGGGGAGAGTTATCAGAGCAGGCCATTATTAAAGCTGATATAGAAATAGAAAAACTTAACAAACTTCATTCAATGTCTCCGGAATACGGATTGCTCAGAGATTACCTCGATCTGATTATAAGCCTGCCGTGGAAAAGATCGGGTGAGGTGAATGTCGATATTCATACAGCTGAAAAAATTCTAGATGAAGACCATTACGGACTGATAAAACCAAAAGAGAGGATCCTTGAATATCTGTCAGTTCTTAAACTTGTCGAAAAACTGAAAAGTCCGATCCTTTGTTTCGTCGGTCCGCCCGGAACAGGAAAAACTTCACTCGGCAAATCCATAGCAAGAGCGCTTTCAAGAAAATATATCAGGATCGCCCTTGGCGGATTACACGATGAAGCAGAGATCAGGGGTCACAGGAAAACTTACATCGGCGCTATGCCCGGAAAAATAATTCAGTCCATAAGAAAGTCAGGCGTGAATAATCCTCTTATTCTGTTCGACGAGATCGACAAGATGTCCTCGGATTTCAGAGGTGATCCCGCATCGGCTTTACTTGAAGTCCTTGATCCCGAACAGAACAATACTTTCACTGACAATTATCTCGATATCGAATTCGACCTCAGCAATGTACTTTTTATAGCCACAGCGAACGACCAGAACAAGATTCCTCTACCCCTCTTAGACAGGATGGAGATAATCAGACTTGACGGGTATATTGATATCGAGAAATATAAGATCGCAAAGAACTATCTTATCCCTGAACAGAAAAGAGTTAACGGTCTTTCGGTTTCAAACCTGACCATATCTGAGAATGCTGTGTACAAGATAATAAATGAATTCACGATGGAAGCTGGTGTAAGAGAACTTGAGCGGAAGATCGCGAAGATATGCCGAAAATCAGCAAAACTGCTTATAGAAAACCCTGAAAAAATTATTAAGGTCAGCTCATCGAACCTCGGTTCATTTCTAGGAATCGAGGAATATAAAGATTTCTCAAATGTCAAAGGCTCTAAGGTCGGTGAGGTGAACGGACTCGCATGGACCGTTTCAGGAGGGTCGATACTCAAAACTGAGGCTAATGTGATTAAAGGCAAGCCTGACCTCAAACTGACGGGGAAACTTGGAGAAATAATGAAAGAGTCCGCTCAGGCCGCGCTCAGTTATATAAAGACTTTTTCGGATAAGTACGGGATCGGCCCTGAGAAATTTGAGAATAATGAGATACATCTCCATTTCCCGGAGGCGGCAACACCTAAAGACGGGCCCTCTGCCGGAGTAACGATAGCCGTAGCGCTCATAAGCTCGCTTAAACAAATGCCCGTAGAACAGAATATAGCGATGACAGGCGAGATCACGATACACGGAGACATACTTGCCGTCGGAGGGCTTAAAACCAAGCTGATGGCCGCAAAGAGATCAAGGATCAAAACGGTTTTCATACCTGAACAGAATATAAAGGATCTTGAAAATATTGACAGGGAGATCAAAAATTCTCTCAGGATAATCCCTGTTTCCCACATATCTGATATAATTAACAGTCTGTACGGCGGGAGCTTATGACCGGAACAGAATTCAGGATATTAAGTTCGGAATTCATAACGAGTTCAGCTTCCGGAAAAGACATTGTTGATGACGACATGAACCAGATCGTTTTCGCGGGGAAATCAAATGTAGGTAAATCATCTCTCATCAATTCACTTTTGAACAGGAAAAAACTGGCTAAGACCGGTAATACTCCCGGTAAAACCAGGCTGATAAATTTTTTTCTGATTAATTCGTTGTTCTATTTCGTTGACATACCAGGTTACGGTTATGCCGCCGTATCCCGTTCGGAAAAGCAGAAATGGGGTAAAATGATAAGAACATACTTCAGCGGTTCAAAGAACATCAGACTCTCTATCACTATCCTGGACATCAGACGTGATCCGGGAGAACATGATATAAGGCTGATCGGAATGCTTGAGGAATTAAAACTGCCCCAGTTGATACTTTTGAATAAAAAGGATAAGTTATCCAACAATGAACTCTTTGTCAGGCTGAATGTTTTCTCAAAGCTGTTTAAAGAATATCCGTCCGTAGTGGACGTGCTGCCATACAGCGCCGTAAAACACTTTAACCGCGAAAAAGTTCTGGAATACATTGAATCTTACGCTGTGAGGTCCGATTGATAAACATTAACAGAAAGATCTGCGACAGATGCGGCTGCTGCGTCTCGGTATGCGAAGCTGACTGCATTTCGGTTTATGAAAGCTGTATCGAAATAGATCGCGAAAAGTGCGTATCGTGCAGAAAATGTGTATGGATATGCCCGCTGGATGCGTTGGAATTCAGAAATGAAAACGATTCTTTGAATAATTAAAGGAAAATGATTTTATGTGCGGAATATTAGGTTATATCGGTAACAGGGACTGCACCAGGTTTCTGATCGACGGATTGAAAAGGGTTGAATACAGAGGATACGATTCCGCAGGGGTCATGTTATATTCAGAGGACGATAAAAACTGTTTCCTTAAGAAAAAAAAGGGAAGAATAATCGAACTTGAAAGAGACCTTAACCAGAATTTTCGCGGCAATATCGGTATCGGACACACAAGATGGGCCACTCACGGAGAACCGAATGATGTAAACTCTCATCCTCATGTGTCCAACAGCGGTAAAATATTTCTGGTGCACAACGGTGTTATTGAAAATTACATGACCATAAGAAAGAAACTTGAAAAACACGGATTCTCATTCTATTCCGAAACAGATACTGAAGTCCTCGCTGACCTTATCCAGTATTACTATAAGGGAGACATTGAATCGGCTGTAAAGAACGCACTTGGTGATGTGAAAGGAACATACGGAATAGGTGTGTTCTGCCTCGATGAACCTGACAGAATAGTAGCCGCCAGGCTGGGTTCTCCCCTTATCGTAGGAATTGGTGAAAATGAGAATTATTTTGCCTCAGATCCCGCTTCTATCCTCAAGAATACGACTGAAGTAATATATATGGAAGACGGTGAAATTGCTCTTATCACAAAAAATAATGTTATTCATAAGACTCTTGGCGACGAGATCGTAGAGAAAAATATTGAAACCATTGAATTTGAGCTTTCGGACATTGAAAAAAGCGGTTACCCGCACTTTATGCTCAAAGAGATATTCGAACAGCCCGGGACTCTGACTGATACCATGAGAGGAAGGCTGCTGCTTGAAGAAGGTGTCTCGAAGCTTGGCGGCCTTAATCAGCATCCTGAAGTTTATAAAGCCCTTCTTAACGCCGATAAAATATTCATAGTGGCTTGCGGAACAAGCTGGCACAGTGCTCTTATCGGTGAATATATGCTCGAAGAATACGCAAAGATCTCCGTCGAAGTTGAATACGCCTCAGAATTCAGATACAGAGATCCTATCATTACTCCGAAGACCGTTGTGATAGCAATTTCGCAGTCAGGCGAGACAGCCGATACTCTTGCGGCGATAAAAGAGGCTAAGAGAAAAGGAGCGGTAACAATCGGAATATGCAATGTGGTTGGTTCAACGATCTCGAAAGAGACCGACGCCGGAGTATATCTTCACGCAGGACCTGAGATAGGTGTAGCTTCAACAAAAGCTTTTACTTCACAGGTAATAGCGCTTGCCCTCATCACTCTGGATATCGCAAGGCATAAGGACATGAGTTTCAGGCAGGGTTACAAGATAGTAAAGGAACTTAAGCTTTTACCGGCGCTTGTTGAATCTATCCTCGAGAATTCCGAAAAGATCAAAGAGATAGCCGACAGGTTCAAGTCCGCCAAGAATTTTCTGTATCTGGGCAGAGGATATAATTTCCCGGTAGCCCTTGAAGGTGCTTTAAAGCTGAAAGAGATCTCATACATTCATGCCGAAGGTTATCCGGCCGCGGAGATGAAGCACGGTCCAATAGCCCTGATAGACGAAAATATGCCTGTTATATTTATCGCGATTAAAGATTCGATTTACGATAAGGTGGTCACCAACATTAAGGAAGTAAAGGCAAGAAACGGTATCGTTATTTCGATCGCCAGCTACGGTGATGAAGAAATAGACAGTATTTCAGACTATGTTATTAAGATCCCTGAAACTACAAATCTTCTTTCACCGGTCTTAACCGTTATTCCTCTTCAGCTCCTCGCTTACTACATTGCAGTGGAGAAAGGGTATAATGTGGATATGCCGAGGAACCTTGCAAAAAGCGTAACTGTAGAATAGAAAGGACGTCAAATGAAGATCATACTTCCGATTTTTTTATTATCAGTATCAGTCTTTGGAGCTGAAATAGACAAGACCCTGAATCTGTTCCAGAGAGGATTATATTCTCAAACCATTAGCTATACCGACTCGGTCCGGGCAAATGACCCCGATCAACACACGCACAACCTAATCAGAGGAATGGCTCTCTACAAGATCAAGGATTACAGGGAAAGCAAAAGAATACTCGACCTTGTTTCCCAGAACGTTGATGATCCTGCTTTGAAAGACCTTTCAAATTATTATTGCGCCTTATCCAGGATCAAGCTAGGTGAGAATGTCGCAGGAGCTGTAATACTTACAAGACTTCTCAACTCATCGTCAGCCGATATTGCCGAAGGGTCAAGGTCCATACTGGAGAATTTGATAAACTACAAATTCGATGATGCGGATTATAAAGAGATCCGTGAAAACATTTTTGACAGCGAAGTTACAGAATATATCGATCAGAGCAGAAATGCTTTAAAAATTCTCGCTGTGCTCCCAACCACCGGAATAGATCAGGATGACGGAAGAGATATACTGACGGGTCTTGAGTTCGGCCTGAAGAAACTTCAGTCAAAATATAAGAACCTCAGGCTCGATGTTGTAAATTCTGAAGGCAAAATTGCCGTGATGACCAGAAAAGTTCTGGAGAAACTGAATTCTACCAGGTACAACCTTATCATTGGAGAATTAAGGTCGGACGCGACTGCGGCCCTTGCGGGTATTGCGGAACTGAAGGGAATACCTTTACTGTCCCCTACTGCTTCAGCTAAAGAGATATCGGAAATATCTGACAGAGTATTTCAGCTTAATACCACTTCCTACACTCTCGGAAATCTGATAGCGGAATACGCCGTTGACTCCCTCGGATATAAAACTTTCGCGATAATTTCACCTCTCACTGAAGACGGGAACGAATCCGTTACAGGATTTACTTCAAAAGTTATCGAAAAGGGATGCTCGGTCATAGCTCTTGAATGGTACTTTGAATCTTATGATCTGAACAAACAGATACAGAGAATAAGAGAGAAAGTTTTATCCATAGACTCTCTGGATACGGAAGAATATATGTCAACGGACTCCATAAAAGTTGTACCAGCAGGAATAATAGACGCTTTCTTTCTGCCTGTCAGTGATTATGATACTGAGTCAGTTCTCTCACAGCTTTCGTACTATAATTTCAAAGCAAAGAACCTTGGAACATACGGCTGGAACAACGAGAAGATTCTGAATAAACTTAACGTTCATGCCGACAGCCTTGTTTTTATTAAAGAAAGCTCATATGATATTGAAAATACAGCTTATACTGATTTTGTATACAAGTTCAGAAATGAATTCAACAGGAACCCGAGATTCCTTGAAATACTCGGCTATTCGATAATGGATATGATGGTTGATATTAAAAATAAAAAAAGGGATATTCCTGTTTACAAAATACTGTCGGAAATAAAAGATTATAAAGGAATTTACGGCGAAATAATTTATGACGGATCGAGATCCAACTCGGCTGCAGACCTTGTAATGTACAGAGACCGGCACGGTCTAAAGAAACTTAACTTTATTCCGGAACATTCAGAGAACATTCTTTCCGTGGCGAAAAAGTATTATAATAAAGGCTGCGTAGATGAAATAACCAGACAGTTCAGTTCTGCCGCACTTCATTATGAGAGAGCAATCGATGAGTACAGATCGGTCCTTCCCGACTCAGTGTTTAAATACCATCCTGAAGTCATCTCTCTGTACAGAAAAACCGGCCTGGTTTATTACCGCTTAAGTGATTTCCCGAATGCCGCGATCTATTTTAGTAAATATCTGGAATCGGTCCGTCAGGATGACAGGGAAATTACTTTCAGAAATATGGTCTCAGAAGCAAATATTGACCCTCTCTTTCCTCCTGATTTGCTTTCTGAATTTACAAATGATCCTGAACTTGCTCCTGAGGCGTACTTTGAAATAGGAAGCCTTTATTTGAAAAGATCTGAAATAAAAAAAGCTCTTGACTACCTGGAAGCTTCAGCCGCTCTTAAAAATAAGAATGCCGTAAAAATCCTGAATGAACTGAAAAATGCAGATGAAAACAAAAATAATAATAAATTTGACTGGTAGGAAAGAAAATGACTGAGACAACAATGGACAAGATCGTATCGCTGGCAAAAAGAAGAGGCTTTATTTATCCTGGATCTGAGATATACGGCGGTCTGGCGAACACATGGGATTACGGACCCTTGGGTGTAGAACTTTTAAATAACATTAAAGAATTCTGGAGAAAGAAATTTGTCAGAGAAAGGCCTGATAATGTAGAGATCGATAGTGCAATTCTGCTCAATCCGTCTGTATGGATTGCTTCCGGTCATGTTGGAAATTTCTCAGACCCGTTAATGGACTGCAAAAAGTGCAAATCAAGAGTAAGAGCGGATAAACATATCGAGAACTGGAACGAGAAGAACGGAACTGAGATATTTCCCGAAAACTGGGCAGGAGAATTTACTCCTTCCGATATGCTTCTTAAATTCATAAACGAGAACAATATTAAATGCGATAAATGCGGAACCCTTGACTGGACCGAACCTAAAGCTTTTAATCTCATGTTCAAGACTGAGCAGGGAGTAATTGAGGGCGAAGGCGCAAAGATATTCCTCAGACCTGAAACCGCTCAGGGCATATTCATTAATTTCAAGAATGTTCAGACTACAACAAGAAAAAAGATCCCGTTCGGCATCTGCCAGATAGGAAAATCTTTCAGGAACGAAATAACACCAGGTAATTTTATATTCCGCACCAGGGAATTCGAACAGATGGAAATGGAGTTTTTCTGTAAGCCGGGAACTGAACTGGAGTGGTTCGGCTACTGGAAGAATTTCACATACGACTGGTTCTTGAGCATGGGCATAAAAGAGGATAATCTGAGAATGAGAGATCACGAGAAGGATGAGCTGGCCTTTTATTCTAACGCCACGACCGATGTCGAGTACAAGTATCCTTTCGGATGGGGCGAGTTGTGCGGAATAGCCTCAAGGACAGACTACGACCTCAAGCAGCACATTGACCTCTCAGGCAAAGATCTTTCCTACTTTGACGAGCCCAGCAAGGAAAAATATATTCCGTATGTTATTGAACCTTCTTTCGGCGTTCAGAGAACGGCGCTGATCACTCTTTGCGACGCATACAATGAAGAAAAAGTTGGCGAGGATGACACGAGGATCGTTCTGAAACTTCACCCTGTTCTCGCTCCTTTTAAAATAGCCGTGCTTCCTCTGGTCAAGAAACTGTCGGAGGAAACTGACAAGCTTTATAAAAAGCTGATCGAAGAACTCGGATGGAGAATCGATTTTGATGAAGTTGGAAGTATCGGTAAAAGATACAGAAGGCATGATGAGATCGGCACACCCTACTGCGTCACTTTTGATTTCGACAGCCTTGAAGATCTTGCTGTTACAGTGAGAGAAAGAGACAGTATGACCCAGGTGAGAATAAAGATCGAAGATCTTATTTCATATTTCAGAGAGAAATTTAACTTTTAGGCATATTTGAAGATCGATTCGGAAAAATACAGGAACAGACACCCTTTTCTTACAAGGATATTTAGAGGGTTAAAATATTATTTTCTTCTGTTCGTAAGAAAAGAGGACACCTCTCAGAGCATTGCACACGGTCTGGCTACAGGGATATTCATCGGATTTCTGCCTATAATCCCTTTCCAGACCGTTGTAACCATTTTCTTCTGCTTCCTGTTCAAGTCAAACAAAGTCGCAGGAATAATAGGGAGCACATTAATAACTAACCCCGTCACTGCTATGCCTGTTTTTTATTTTCAGCATTTTCTTGGAAGGATATTTATACTTCATGATTTCTCATATAATAAATTCAAGAACCTATTCGCTCATATTTCATTGAGTAATTTTAACGAGTTCGGTCATGAACTTCTTATTCTGTTCGAAATGATGACAATAGGAGGTATTATACTTGGAATTATTTTCTACCCTGCGGTATACATTATAGCTAATAAAAGTGTTATCAGGCACAGAAAACTTATCGCAAAGAAAAAAGCAAAATACATTAAGTCAAGAAAATCCTGGCCAAAAAAATCTAAACCTTCCTGAATTTCATGTAATATATTTTACACCCGTCTCTTTTTTTGTGTCTTTCAAACTGGGTTTCAATCCTTTCACAGACTTCGTTCTTATACATTTCAGAATATGCGTTCTCGAACACAGCGGAGCTCAGGAACAGGTGCAGTATCTCAAGAGAATACTCCTCATGATCTGAAGCGAATCTGAACATCCCGCCTTTTTTCAGCAAGCTGTTCAGTGTCAATATAAAATCTGGATTGACAGTCCTGTTCTTATGATGCCTTTTTTTGGGCCATGGATCAGGGAAGTTCATGATTATCTCATCAAAAGTACAGTTTTTTATAATCATATTCAGGTATTCAGTTCCGCTTCTGGCAATGATAAGGTTATTTAACTTCTCCAGCTTGTTCAGCTTCCTGAGAGCTATTCTGATCCTGTCCATCTTCCTGTCGATACCAAAATAATTTATACCGGGGTTTTTTAAAGCCAGCTTTATTAGAGAATCACCGTTGCCGAATCCGATTTCGAATTTTATTATTTTATTATCATTTTTGAACAGCTTACCGAAATCAAGCGGTATGATATCGCCTTTAATTTCCAATATCCTGTCGTTAAGCTCAAAATACTTCCTGCTGTCGCTGTTGATCTTTTTATAGTAATCATCAACTGAAAGCCACATAATTAAAATCTCTATTTTTTAAAATTTTCAATTATTTATTTATCAGATTCTCTATTTCGTTCCTGCTTATAGCGCATCTGAACCCGATGTTGCCTGTGGACTGAGAGATATCAAGTATCGCCCTTCTGTAAGATTTACAGTCTGCTTTAGAGCTCATCCAGGAACCTCCCCTGGGAACTCTTATTTTTCCAAAATATCTTGAGAATACATCATTGCCCGGATAAGGAAAGATCACGCCGTGAACCCATTCGCTGACGTTGCCTGCAAGATCATAAATGCCGAAACTGTTCGGTTTATAGCTTTTTACAGGCATAGGATAACCAACCGTTATATTCAATCCGAAGCGCGCATCTTTGTCGGTCATATCTTTTCCAGTAGGATAAACAAAGTTATTAGTGTCTTTCGCAGCACATTCCCATTCAATTTCTGTCGGAAGCCTCTTCTCCGCCCACGTCGCATAAGCCACTGCGTCATCGTAGTCGACATCGACAACAGGCTGGTCAGGCTGATTGAACCTTCTGTCCCTCATTTTTGACAAACTTCCTTTGGGTTTGTAGCCTGTCTCCTTGAGAAATTTACTGAACTGAGCGTTCGTTACTTCAGTTTCGTCCATATAAAAATCAACTACTTTTGCAGTGTGTTCAGGTTTTTCGAGCTCGGAGCCTTTGTCAGAACCCATTTTAAAGCTGTGGCCTTTTATAAGCATCATTTTCTTATTATCATTCTTTGAGTAGTAGAACTGATCAGTAAAAGATCTTCTTTTCTTGTTCAACTGGGCCTTTTCCGCGTCCGACAGAGTTTTATACAGAGTTGTATCCTGTCTGGATTTCTTTAACTCACTATAAAGCAATACTGTAGAGTCCTGCGGGACTTCCAGAGAATCTGCAGTCAGAAGAGAATCTTCCTCATTAACTCCGTACATAAGCATTATCTGATCACCGTAATATTTCCAGCCGAAAAAAACAGCTACTGCGAGCAGCAAAAGAAGCAAAAGAAGTCTTGTATTACCTTTCTTTTCACCCTGAGGTTTTGGAGCTTTTGGCTGCTTCGGAGCTTTTTCAGGTTTCTGTTTCAGCATAGGTCCGCCGGAGGAAGACGAGGATTTTAAAGCCGGTCCTCCCGAACTCTTTTCAAGTTTCGCCCCGCACTTGATGCACTTTTTGATCGAGTTGGGGTTCATTGTATTGCAATTAGGACAGATCATTTCAGTCTCCCAATTTATTTTTTAAATTATCAGCATTGCATCACCGTAACTGAAGAAACGCATGTTCTCCTTTATGGCAAGATCATAAGCTCTCTTGATCATTTCAACCGAACTGAAAGCTGAAACAAGAAGGATCAGAGTCGATTTCGGAAGGTGAAAGTTTGTAATAAGATGATCGATAACCTTAAACCTGCATCCCGGGTAAATAAATATTCCCGTCTCTCCTGAACCCGGTCTTACAAGCCCGGAGTCCTGCCCGACAGTCTCAAGAGTTCTCGCAACTGTCGTACCCACCGCGAATATTTTTTTTCCCTTACTTTTTGCGTTATTGATCGTCTCGGCCGCTTCAGTCGAAACTTCATAATACTCTTTATGCATTTTGTGATCAGTGATCTTCTCTGTTTTTATGGGTCTGAATGTGCCCAGTCCCACATGCAGAAGAACACTGACAATATCAACACCTTTTTTACGAAGATCTTCTAAAAGTTCGCGGGTAAAATGCAGACCTGCAGTTGGAGCGGCTGCGGCACCCGGCACCTTCGCATATACAGTTTGATATCTGCTTTTGTCTTCAGTATTGTCGTCTCTCTCAATATATGGAGGAAGCGGAATGTGCCCGTGCCTGTTAATAAATCCGAAAAAGTCAAGTTCAGAATCAAAAACAGCTATCCTGTTCCCGTTTTCAGTGGTTCTGCTTATGAGACAGACAACTCCATTCTGAAGTATTATTCTGTCACCGGATCTCACTTTTTTGCCGGGCTTTATCATTATCTCCCATGTATTATCTTCAATCTCTTTCAAAAGCAGTATCTCAATTTCAGCTGAATTTCTCTCTGATACTCCGTAAAGTCTTGCCGGAATGACTTTTGTATCGTTGAGAACAAGAACATCTCCCTTAGAAAAGAAATCAATAATCTCCCTGAAGCCCATAATATTTATATTCCCGCTTTTTCTTTCAAGAACAAGAAGTCTTGAACCGTCTCTAACTGCAGAAGGCTCCTGAGCTATCAGTTCTCTGGGAAGTTCGTAATCGTATTCCGACAGTTCATACATATTAAACAAGTCCGAGTTCGTTCTTATCATATATCCTTGAAAAATGCCTGTATCCGAGCTCTGTCACTATTCTGCCCCTCTGCGTCCTCTGTATAAAACCTTCCTGGATCAGAAAAGGCTCATAAACCTCCTCGATAGTATCAGATTCTTCTCCTACTACTACTGCTATATTCTTTATCCCTACCGGTCCTCCGTTGAACTTATCGATCATCGAGAGGATTATCGCCCTGTCCATTTCGTCAAGACCTCTTTCATCTATCTCAAGTGAAACAAGAGCCTCACACGCAATTTTTTTTGTGATCATTGAAGAATGTTTCACCAGGGCAAAATCCCTTATCCTTCTTATAAGCCTTATTGCTATTCTCGGTGTACCTCTTGATCTTTTAGATATTTCTTCGGCGGCAGGATCGTCTATATTTATATCCAGGATCGAAGATGACCGCTGAATTATCCGGTAGATATCTTCTGAGGTATAGTAATTCATCCTGCAGGACACACCGAATCTTGCTCTTAACGGAGAAGTAAGATTTCCTGCTTTGGTCGTTGCTCCTATTAGAGTAAATTTAGGCAGTTGAAGCTGAACACTGTTCGCAGAAGGCCCGCTGCTGAGCATTATGTCAATAGTATAATCTTCCATTGCGGGATACAAATACTCTTCGATAACGGGAGACAGCCTGTGTATCTCGTCAATGAAAAGAACATCTCTGTCCTTCAGGTTTGTAAGGAGGCCGGCAAGGTCTGCCGCTTTTTCCAGAACAGGACCTGAAGTCACCTTAATATCCACTCCCAGCTCATTGGCTATTAAATGAGCAAGTGTTGTTTTACCTAGTCCCGGAGGACCGTGAAGAATAGTATGATCAAGGCTGTCATTCCTGATCTTAGCCGATTCAACAAACACTTTGAGGTTATCCTTTATCTTTTCCTGACCCACGAAATCGTTGAACTGAAGAGGCCTCAGCGATCTTTCTATCTCTTTATCTTCTCTTAATTCCGAACCAGTTAAAATAGTTTCTCTCAATTTAACTCCGTAGGTTTATTGCACATATCACTTTACAGACACGCGTTCCCTAAGCAATATTCGTAAAATTATAAAATTAATCTCAAGTTTGCAAGCACTATTAAATATTTTTACGGAGGAATAAAACGGATTTTATCTGAATAAAGCTTTAATACTTCCCCATGTGAAACCGATAGCAGAAGTCTCAATATTTACACTTACGCTTTCGGAGACTTTCTCATTACCGTCATAATCAGCTACAACAACTCTGTAAAACAGCTTTGTTCCTTTAGAGTGGGGATTCAGGTCGATTATAGTGTACAGGTAAGAAGATCCCTGAGCTGTTTGAGTAGTAAATGAATGAAAAGAAATATTATCTGAGGATTTCTCAATTCTGAATTCTCTTACATTAAGCTCAACGCCGCTCTGCCACTGTAATTTAACAGCTCCGCCGGAATACTCCGCTCTAAAACCCAATACATCAGTCGATCCGAAGATAATCGATGAAGTCAGAAAAATATATATGATCGCGTTTCTCAAATGTAATCCCGAGCATTAAATCTACCGGAATAAAAGATAATACTAAATTCTTTTCATGTCAAGTTTTAATTAATAAAAAACAATTAATATACCGATTATTTACAGGTCATTTTGCGATTATCAGTATCTGCTTCTGTATCAGGTTCTGCTTATTTATAAATTCTATCTTACATATCTGATCTTTTTTTAAGACTTTTACATCGCCTGAAGAAACAAGAGATTTCGGCAGTATATACACTTCTGTGAAACTGTTTAGACCAACCTGCTTTGGCCTGATAGTGATGTAATCCGTAACGGCGAAATCTACCCTTGATGAATAGTCAAGCCCTGTTGTTTTCTCCATTTTAACACCGTCCCATACGGAATCCGATATTATGCCTCTTTCAATAGCAAAACTATACGACAGAAGTTTGTATCTGACAGAATTCAGCTCACTTATCAGTTCTTCTTTTTTGATAACTTCTTCTTTCAGCTGTCTGTTTTTAGTGTCAAGTTCACCTATCTTGTTCCTCTCACTCTCAAGTTCCTCAACCCTTGCCTGTGTGGTTTTCAGATCCGTTTCGAGTTGTTTCTGAATATTTCTTAGCTCGATTTTCTCCTGTTCGAGACCAAGTATCCTGTCCTGAAAAGCCTGCTGAGCGAATTTTTTAATTTCATTAGGGGATTTATCGGCCTCTCCCTTCGTTATAAATGAACCGTAAAATCCGTTCTCATAAAAATTCCATACATAAAGGCCTTCGTATGTGTAATCGAAAATATTTACGCTCTCAATTACATCTTTAGCCTGATCCGGAGACAATCCTTTTTTCGATGTCAGAAAATCGTATGCAATCTGCTCGTGTCCTTTTGACCTCGTCATAACCACCGGAGCTTCCAGTCCCTTGTTTTTGGCACGAATATCATCTTGTATCGCTTTTAATTCCTTATCCGATTTCATGATTGTGCTTATTTTGTCCTTTATGCCGGGATTCCCTTCTTTGGCTGACTGCTCGGAAAGAAACTGCATTGACTGGTCGGTCAGAACCTTATCACTGGCCGGATCTATTTCAATATCCTGATATTTTTCATTCTGCTTAAGTTCATCGACGATCTTTTCAATTTCGATCATCTTCTGATTTTTTTTAACATTGAGCTTCTCAACTTCTGCAATCAGACTTTTATATTTGTTAAATTTATCCTCAGCTTTTGGTATAAGGCTGTACGCAAAAATTATAAGTGAAGTAAGTATGAGCGTGGATATAGCTACATACATTACAATAACTTTTTTATCGATCTTCTTTACATATTCTCCGGAAAGGGGATCGTCATCATTTTCGAAAACATATCCTGATTCAGCTCCCTGCTGAACCTTATCGAATATAGCCTTTTCTTTCTCATCAAGAATTTTACTTCTGAATTTACCGTAAATGCTTTCACCGTCTGAATTTTCACGGTTATTCAGCAGATCACGCTTTGTGCCTTTGTTTTTATCATCGCTCATAAGCAAACCATATCTATTTCATTGTCAATTTATACAATCCGTTATCGCTAATATAATGTCTAACTTCCTCAATTACAAGATATTTAATATCAATTTTTTTCGACACCATTTCTCTTATCACCGTCGAAGATATATCAATTTTCGGACATAATTTACTGACGGAATATGCGGATATATCAGTTTCGGAAATATCTTTAATAACAGGTCTGTCTGCAATTATTATACCAGTGTTCTCCAAAATATATTCGTAATTCTTCCATCTGCCGATATTCGCAAAAGAATCATAACCTAATATCAGCTCAAGTTCTTTATCAGGATATTCTTTCCTGAAATGTTCAATCGTTTCATAAGTGTAGACTGGTCTTTTTTTCTCAGCTTCAAAAGTACACAACTCGAAACCGCTGCGGTTCTTTATTGACAATTCGATCATTCTCAATCTGTGCTCTATGCCTGTAACAGTAGTCATTTCTTTGAACGGAGAAATGAAATTAGGTATAAAAAATAACTTCTCAAGATCGAACTCCTGAAACAGAACGTTCGCTACTATCAGGTGGGCAATATGGACAGGATCGAACGATCCGCCGAACAAGCCGATTCTATCTGGCATCTTTGTTTTTCAATTCGTTATATTTAGCCATAAATATCTGATAATTATACTCGTCTCCCATTTCAAGATATGCCTGAGATATCTTCTCAAGAGATGCCGGATAGTAGGATGTATCGTAGTACTTATCAATTAGTTCTGAAAAATACACTTTAGCGGCTCTGGGCTGATCAAGTTTCAGGTAAAGATCTCCTGCCTCAAATTCCTTTCTGGCAAGTTTTTCTCTCAGTTCTGTAATCCTTAAAGATACTTCATTGACGAAAATCCCTTCTGGAAAAAGATCAAGATAGAGCTGATATTTGGATATTGCTTTGCCGGTTTCTGTCTGGTCTAGTGTATACCTTGGAGACAGTTTATAGTAGCATTCCGCGTCATTGTAATATGATTCTTCAACAAGTTTAGATTCCGGAAAATTCTCGGTAAGCCTTATGAACTCATAAGAAGAAGAGTAGTACTCGCCAAGATGATAATGTGATTTGGCTATCATGAACTGAACCGAATCTATTCCGTTCTCGCCTCCGTAATTAAGTATGATCCTGTTAAGATCGGTTAAAGCATCAATGTAGTTTTCTCTGCTGTATTTCTCTTTTACTATCCTGAAACTCTTTTCAAATCCTGCATCCTTAACATTCAGCTCTTTTGTACAGGATTGGATTAATAAAGCTGTCATTATAAATACATACAACCAGGATTTAACCATTATCTTCTTCCCCTTCTGCCTGATGATTGAGTCTCGATCTTTTCAAATACATCGTCGCTTATCTCAGAATCGTCATCATATTCTTCATATTCCTCATCTTCATACTCATCGTCTTCATACTCGTCTTTGGCGGCTACAGTTTTTTCTTCGGCTTTATTTTCTTCAACTTTCTTTTTGTCATCCAGCTTAGCCTGATCCGCTTTCTTAGTCTGTAATGACGCGATTTCTCCCAGCATACCGGTTTTGCTGTCGTTTAATTCTTTTATTTTCTTTGTCAGGTCAGATATGTTTTTATTTTCCGAATCATAAACTTTATCAAGCTCATCCAGCTCTTTCTCAAGCTCGGCAAGTTTCTTTTTGTAGCTGCTCAGCTCTGTATTCTTGGCAGTAACTGATGCCTGTAAATCTTGCTGCTCTGACCGGGCTTTATCTGCAATAAGTTTTTCAACAGACTTAGCTGCTTCTGATTTCTCACTGATCATTTTTGTCAACTGATTCTCAAGCTTTGTAAGTTCAAGACCGTCCAGAGTTACTTTCTTTTCCAGTTCATCGATCTCAGTGTCCAGAGAACTTTTTTTATTCTCAAGTTCGCTAAGCTGATCCATAAAACTGCTAAGCTTATTTTCTGCCTGAAGATTTTTTGTTTTTTCGATCTTGAGGTCACTTATCGTAGTGTTAAGCTTTGCGATCTGATCGTTGTAGTCTGCGTAGGTTTTCTCATGCCGATCAAGTTTATCCTTCTCGGTTATGATCTGATTTTCAAGTTCAAGAACTTCATTTTCCAGCCTGAGAACATCATTTCTATATTTTGTTATCTCAGCCTGCTTAAGAGCTATTTCTTTTTCGCCTAAAAGCTTCCGGGTCTGCATTTCGCGCAGAGAGTTGATCTTTTCAAGAAGTGAGTTTTTTTCGTCAAGGAGTTCGTTTGACTGACGGGTAAGATTTCTGATATTATTATCATTTTCTTCAAAAATAATGTTCTCGGATGCGATCTTGTTTTCGATCTTTGAAGCTTCTGTTTCCAAAAGGCTGATCTTTTTTTCTAATTCCTGGATTTTAACAGAATTGTCAGGTTTTTTTACAACCTGAACAGTTTCTTCTTCCTCATCCCCGCCACCGTAGTCATCAAAAGAATCATCGAAAGATTCGTCATCTGAATATTCGTCACCCGCGGCCATATCACCCGAATCCATCTCCGCTTTTCTGCCGGCAATATCCTGTTTTTCTCCGCCGCTGAGTATAACTTCAACACCTGATACGGTTATCGAGGACAGTGCTTTGCTCTTTGCGTAAGATGTTGAAATATAATAGAGCTCGTTACCAATTAATATCGGAAAATCCGTGTCGATATCTTTCTTGAAATCTATCATTTTCGCATAATTTTTATCTGATGACCTCCACATGTTTATATCAACGATATAGAGTGACGGAATATTGTTGTGCCATTTAGGAAGTATAATGTTATTATCGTTGATCATAAAAAGGGAATTTCTAGTCGTAACAATATCGTTAACAAGAATATCTGTCTTCGGATTGGTCTGAAGATATACAGAAAATTTGTTGCCTGCCTTCTCTATCCTTGCAAAATGTAGATTGACCTGATTCATTTTATCGTCGATAAAACTCTGCGGCGTTCTGAGAAGGCTGAGCGCTTTCATATAAAAAAGCTGCGATCCTGTGTTACTCCATCTGTACGGGTAGCTCCTGTAGCCGTCAAGATTATCTACTACAACAACTTCCGATGTTGACAGGTTAAGAATGCTGATTGAATACTCGTGATAGTATTCTTCACCCTTTTTTTTCTGGTTTTTATATGATATGAACGCTACCAGATCCTTATCTGAAGGAGAACATAATGGATTAAGCTGGTCAAAGCGTTTATCCAGCACAGTCTCAAATTCCACATTTTTAAATTTGAAATCTTTATAGCTGAAAATATCTTTGATCATTGTAATATTGTAAGTCCTGTTATACTTGGCTTTTTTATCTCTTTTAATTATCCTTCTTGAAAAAAGCACCCTGTCACCTGTCATATCAAAAGTCGGGTCGATCAGGAAAGATTTCTCTTCCTTTGTGTTTTCATCCAGACTGATCCTGTATCCGTTCACGGCGTAATTATTTATAAGTTCCGGTACAACTACCCTGCATATATACATCTGCTCCCTGCCGCCCATTCCGTTACCGGAAAAAACGAACCAGTTTTTGTAGGGATGCCATTGGAGACCGACGTCCTTTATGTAATATCTTTTCTTTGTTTTGGAACTTCCTCCGGCATAAGCCTCTGATGAAACCTGAAAAATATTCCTGGTCTCAACATTGAACAGAAACAGTTTTATTGTAGGGTCGTTGTCGTATGTAACCTCGAAGCTTACCAGATTATTATCAAAAGGGGCAAGCTGCAGATTCTGTATAAATCCGCCGCCTATCTGTTCGACATCTGCACTGATCAGCTCTGTAACATCTTTTACATTAATCTCCGAGGAAGAGAGAGACGAAACTGCCGCTGAAAGTACAAGAATAATTATTTTTAATATTTTCGATGAAGCCGGCATTTACATTACCTGAATTTAATTTCTTATATCAATATAAACATTTTTCTTCAATTCATCAATCCATTTCTTAAGCTGTTCTCGCCCCTTTTTCTCCTGGGCGAAATTCTTGAGTATATTATAATCCGTCTCGAGAGTAATTTCATGATCTTTTTTCCTGTCTGATATCTTGTACAAATAATAACCGTCGTCTTCCTTTACGGGATCGCTTATGAATCCTATCGGAGCTTCAGAAAATAAGGCTGAATACTTTTTATCCATCTCATCTATCTGCATTGAACCTATACTGCCGTCAAGATATTTCGTTTTTTCGTCGCCGCTGTATTTTCTGACCGCTTCCTCAAAAGTCATTTTTTTATTCAAAACAGAATCTCTCAGATTTAAGGAAAATTTATACGCCGTAGAATCACTTTCCACATTTTTCTCGGGAATTATCAGTATATGCGAAGTGTCTATTTTTTCACCTATCTTATCTTTTAGCATTATCAGATGATATCCGAAGGGACTTTTAACCGGATCTGAAATCTCACCCGGGTTCATGTTGTATGCCGCTCTTTCGTAATCCGCAACAAGATCTCCCCTGCTGGTAAATCCGATGCTGCCCCCTTTGGATCTTGACGCTTCATCGTGAGAATATTTTTCTGCAGCCTGTTCAAAAGTTATTTCATCTTTTTCTATACGGGATTTCAGATCTCTTAAAAAGTCCACAGATCTTGTTTCACTGAGCGCTTTATCCGAAAATCGAACGACCAGCTGGCTCAGTTCTACCGAAGCCTTGACGGGAGGAAGCGAATCCTTGTAAGTTCTGTAGAACTGTTCTACATCATCCCTGCTCACAGATATCTTGCGGATCTGTTTGTTCTTTATTTTTTCAATGAACAGGCTTTTCTTTATATCGGATCTGTACTGTTTTTTCAGGTCGCTGACTGATGTCTTATATATCTGCTCGAATTTCTCCTCGCTTCCGACCTGCTGAATTATCGAACTGATCCTGTTATCAAGCACCCTCTGAACCTCATCGTCCGAAACAGTGATGGTAGAATCTTTGAGCGCTGCATAATAAAGGACTTTGCTTGAGATCATTTCGCTGATCGCGGCCTTTCTGAAAGATTCTTCATCGAAACCGAACCTTGTCTGGTACTTCTGATGCTCGACAAGCTGGTCTATCTCGCTTTTGAGAATTATTTCATCTCCTACCACGGCTATTATTCTGTCGATCACATCAGCATGCAGAGGTAAAATAGAAACAATTATCATTATCATCAGATATTTCAGAAAATACTTGTGTTTCAAATTCGCACCTTCTAATTATTTGTTAGTTTGACATCATATTTTGAAAAAAGTTCATTTTTATGAGTTTCCGTGAATTTTTCTTTTTTTAATGATATAAGTGCTCTCTTAACTATTTCTTCAACATAATCGAACTTATAAAGCATCGGTTCCTGGACCTGAGTTACTTTTATTATAGAGATCGCTTTTTTCTGAATTATCAGATCAGAAATATCACCTGCATTCATTTTTGAAGCTGTTTTGCCGACCATGGCATGATCGTCTTCAAAAATAAAACCCAGCTCTCCATCCTTGGAATAAGGCCTCGGATAGAATTTAGCGTATTTTTCGAATTCCTCTCCTGATAATATCTTCTGTCTTATGTTCTCAAGTTCTATAGCCACGTTTATTTTATCGTTCTCTTGAATATCGTCTTCATTATTGTACTCTTTGAATATCTCGAAAACCCACATTTTCCTTCTGCTCCATAGGGTACGGTCATCTTTGTTCTCTATGTAGTAATCGATCATTTCTTCTTTTGTGGGAATAAAATTCCCGTCAGAATATATCATATCCCGATATATTCTGGATGCAAGATATTTCATCTGATCCTGAGTTTCTTTTATAACATCTTCTCTATTGAAATAACCTTTTTTTTCGGCTTCAGACGAAAGTATCGAATTTATTATTGATCCGTCAACAAGCCTTTTCAGGATTCTCGGATTTGAGAGGTCCTTCATACGCCATGGTTTCACGTCTTTCATACGATCCAGTAATTCTTTGGAACGTACTATCTCTTCATTCCATGTTACCAGAATTTCATTGGGCATACTCTTTTTTATTTTTTCTATGAGATCTTCAGGGCTTTTTGATTCAATTGAGGATATCCTTGTGAAAACATCTTCATTATAGATGACATTATTGCATAAAATCAGGCTGTCAATGTACTTGTCAAGGTAACTCCTTATCTCCTGATATTTTTCTTTTTTTATCAGCTCTGTTATTTCAGTTTCATTCACGGAAATCTTAAGTTTTCCTAACTTTTCTTTATTCTGAACACGGTAAGATTCTATTCTATCCGGGGAAAGAAAATTGTTCATTATAAGGTCATCTTTCAGCTTCATAGCAGAATTCTTTTTAAGAAGTGCTTCATAATTCTTTTTGTATTCACCTGTGTTTAAAACACTCGGAATTTTTGACTCTTTCTGCAGCAGCAGTTCATAAATGTAATCTTCAATTATCTTCGATCTTTCTGCATATGACATTATCTTTCTATCCCTTACAGACGCAGGAAATCCGAAAACCTGATACTCCGTAACAGGATCGTCGCCTATCTTTGCTACTTCTGAATTGTCAGTGAAAGGCGTCAGAATTCCGTCTTGAGAATAAGCGGAACAAACTGTCAGAAGTATCAACGCAGATATGTATTGTTTAACGATTTTCATTATTTTCTGTCGTCCTTTATATTTGAGAACGTTTTTTCGATAAGAGGATAGTTTATGATGACCCTGTAATCCTTGAACAGACCGCTTTCCCAATCCTTAAGCGACTGACCGAATTTCTTGGATTTTAATGAATTTGTGATACTGGCTTTTACTTTTATAAGATCTTTGTATGACCCGTCGCCTTCTTTGAACATGTTTTCTTTATTTTCCTCATAGAATTTTGCTATTTCCTCATCTGCAGGCAACTCAACCCTGTCTCTTACGAATTTTCTTACAAGCTTATCTTTGTAAGTACCGTACATTGTTGACTTTGCTTCATCGATATAATCTTTTCTTTTTGTGTAGCCCAGATCGTCGGAATATTTTTCAAAAAGTGAATTCCTGAATCTCTCTATAACGTACATTTTTATATCATTATAGCCTTTCAATTCGGGCCTTGAATCTTTCGGAAATGTTTTTAAGGCTGTAATAACTCCGGCAGCATCAATTATTCTGTCTCCAAAAACAGCAATAACGGCAGATTTCTCTTCATCTGTAAAGAGATCGAGATAATCATTTTCTCCTTCAGAATTCTTCTTTTTTCCATTCAGTTGTTTGATGAAGTTCTTTGCTACAGCAGAATCTATCCTGACTTCATATTTATCCAAAAGGCTCTCAATAAGCTTGAGGTATTTTTCATTAAACTGAGCCGAATATTTCTTGTCTAGTTCCGGTATGATCCTGTTTCTTTCTGAATCATAATCTTTCAGGTCGTTATTCTCTTTAAGATCAGAAAGCATAATAATGTGATACCCGTACATACTTTTAAAAGGCGCGGAAATATCTCCTTTTTTCATATCTGTGATCTGATCCTCGAATTCCTTGACCATTTCATACGGGAATACCCATCCCAGTTCTCCGCCGTTTACCCCTGTGCGGATATCATCAGATTCTGATTTAGCCAGATCTTCAAATTTTTCACCTGAAATCAACCTCTGATACACGGAATCTATCTTTTCCTTTGCTTTGGATTCGCCGTGCTTCTTTGAGTCAATAAGAATGTGTTTCGGCAAATATTTCATCTTCTTTTGTTCGTAAGCCTTTTTAATATCCGATTCAGTATAGATCTTGCTTCTTAAACTGTCGTGTATCAGTCCCTGTATTATGGATATGTTGTATAATTTCTTCCTGTATTCGTTCCTGACTTCCTTAAGAGTATCGATCTGATTTTTTTCGGCAAGATCGAAGATGATGTCTTTGTATATGATCTCTTTGAGGTATTCTCTTCTGTCCTCGAAAGAACTTTCAGACGCTTTTGAACGATCGTTACCGAATCTTTCTTTCAGCATGGATGTCTCGAACTCCGAAAAAGATATTTTGCCCAGTGAAGATTCTGCTATAGTAACATATTTCAGTTGGTCTTTGCAGGAAAACAAAACAGATAAAACCACTATTATAAGAGCTAACTTTCCAAATATCCTTGCCGACACTTTCACCCCCACTTTTAATTTCCTTTTTCATTAATCGCGATAATATAGTCTTTGGTTATACAAATATCAACAAAAAAAGTTGCCTGTATCAATTATCTTAAAGTCAAAGTTCTGTTAAAAACCGGAATACCGTTCTCTCTGTCTTTCATGTCCGCACAGAAGAATCCGTTCCTTATGAACTGGAATCTTTCTTCCGGTTCAGCTTCCAATATCCAGCTGTCGATCATGCAGTTCTCGTAGATTGTCAAAGAATTTCTGTTTATTACATCGGAAATATCTTTATCGATCGCTTCGAGAGGATTTTCTGCAGTAAAAAGCCTTTCGTACGTTCTGACTTTACATCTTACAGAGTGGTCTGCTGAAACCCAATGGATTATGCCTTTTACCTTTTTTCCTTCAACCTCGGTAACCCTTGAGCTGTCAGGTATGTACTCACATAAAATTTTAATTACATTCCCGCTGTTATCAGTTTCAGCAGCCAGACATTTTATTATATATGATTTTCTCAGCTTCACATACCCTCCCGGTTTAAGCCTGTAGAATGAAGGGTCGTCATCCGGTGAATAATCGGATCTTTCAACATAAAGCCTGTTTGAAAATAGTATCTCTCTGGTTTTGATTTCGTCCTTTCCTGGAAGCAATTCGATCTCGAATTTCTCAGTTTTACCATCAGGATAGTTTACTATATGAATTTCAACCGGGTCAAGTACAGCCATTACCATCGGACTCGATTTCTTCAGATACTCCCTTACGATATATTCAAAATTCTCGATATTTATCATATTCTCTTTTTTGCTGACGCCTGCGTTCTTCATGAAGTCTATTATGGCCTCAGCCGGGACTCCTCTTCTTCTCATCCCTATTATTGTTGGCATCCTCGGGTCGTCCCAACCTTCCACTATCTTGTCATCGACAAGTTTTTTAAGGTATCTTTTACTTGTGATCATATAAGTGAGATTAAGTCTTGCAAATTCTATCTGACGTGTTCTATATATACCCAGCTTTTCAATGAACCATTCGTAAAGCGGTCTGTGATTTTCAAAAGATATGTCGCAAAGAGAGTGAGTAATATTCTCAATCGAATCCGATTGACCGTGCGCAAAATCGTAGGACGGATAAATCACCCATTTACTTCCGGTCCGGTGGTGATTTTTCTTCAGTATCCTGTACATTACAGGGTCACGCATGTTCATATTCGAGCTTGACATGTCGATCTTTGCCCTGAGAACTTTTACGCCTTCTTCATATTCGCCTTCTTTCATGCGCCTGAATAAGTCAAGGTTCTCTTCAACCGATCTTTCTCTGAAAGGGCTGTTCTTACCGGGTGACGTTATAGATCCTCTGTACTCTTTCATTTCCTCCTGGGTCAGATCACAAACGTATGCTAGTCCCTTTGATATTAAAATAAGAGCATATTCGTACAGTTTTTCGAAATAATCAGAAGCGTAGTACAACCTGTCTTCCCAGTCATAACCCAGCCATTTTATGTCTCTCTTGATAGCTTCCTCGTATTCAATATCTTCTTTTACCGGGTTTGTATCATCGAACCTCAGATTGTATAATCCGCCGAATTCTTTGGCCGTCTCATAACTTATTGTTATGGCCTTCGCATGACCTATATGAAGATAACCGTTCGGTTCGGGGGGAAATCTCGTATGCACCCTCTCAAATCTTCCTGATTTAAGGTCTTCTTCAATATAAGTTCTGATAAAGTTTGAACCTAATCCTTCTTCTGTCATTTTGTCCTCTCTGAAAATTTCGAATAAATATAAAATATCTGCCGGCAATAATCAATTTCAATAATCACAATCGAACAGTTCTTACAATAAACTGAAATTTACATAAACCCTTGTAATGATCAGCGGTTTTTGTTATATTTACAATTTAAAAAATCATTAGGACGGAGTACAAATGCCACAATTATTCGAAGAATTAAAAGAAAGAGATCTGATAAAACAGTCAACGATTGAACTAGACAGGCTCAAGACTGTCCTTAACGGGGAGCCGATAAGCGTTTATGCCGGATTTGATCCGACTAAACCTTCTCTGCATGTTGGTCATCTGATACCGATAATGATACTTTCTCATATGCAGAAAGCCGGTCACAGGCCGATATGCATCGTCGGCGGAGGCACGGCAATGATAGGCGACCCCAGCGGAAAAGACAGTATGAGGGAGATGCTTACAAATGAAAGCATTGAGGATAATGTCAGAGGTATAAAAAAACAGCTGTCAAAATTCATAGACTTCAGCAACGAAAAGGCTCTTCTTGTAAATAATTACGACTGGCTCGGCTTAGAAAATTATATTGATTTCATAAGAAAGATCGGACCTCATTTCACAGTGAACAGAATGCTCGCCGCGGAATGTTTTAAGATCCGTATGGAAAAAGGCCTGTCTTTTCTTGAATTCAACTACATGATACTTCAGGCATATGATTTTTATACTTTGTTCATGAAATACAACTGCCTGCTTCAGATCGGAGGTGACGATCAGTGGTCGAACATAATCGCAGGAGTTGAACTTATAAGAAGGATCGAAGGAAAGGAAGCTTTGGGAATGACAAACCCGCTGCTTACCCGGTCAGACGGAAAAAAGATGGGCAAAACCGAAGGCGGCGCGGTATGGCTGGACTCTGAACTTACGAGCCCTTACGATTACTATCAGTTCTGGAGAAATACGGCCGATTCTGATGTAGTAAAATTCATGAAAATCTATACATTTATGAACCTCGATGAAATCGCACAATATTCATCCCTGTCAGGAGAAGAACTGAATAATGCTAAAGAGATACTTGCTTATGAGGCAACACAGATAGTTCACGGTAAAATTGAGGCTGATAAAGCTAGAGAAACCGCCAAGAACATATTTTCATCAGGCAACGTAGTTAATGCCCCGGCCGTAAAGATCCCGGCAGATGAAGTAATCGGGGAAACAGTGTCTGCGTTATGCGTAAAAGCCGGACTTTTCAGCTCGAAAGGAGAGGCAAAACGAATGATCGAACAGGGAGGTCTGAGCATGAACGGCAGTAAGGTCACCGATCCACTCATGACCATTACAGGCAATGATATAATTGAAGACCTGATATCATTACGAAAAGGTAAGAAGATTTTTCTAAATATTGAAACTGATTAAGGTATAGAACGTGAAATTTTTATTAAGAATTATTATTTTTGCGGCTGTAGTTACAATGTTCTCATGCTCATCTGATGAAGATAAACTCTTTAGAGCAGTGAAAACAGGAGATTCTGAAAAGATCCTTGAACTTATTGAGGACGGAGTGTCAGTACTTACTACCAACAGGAACGGGCTTACACCCCTGGATGCAGCAAGATTGAACGGTCAGACAGAAATTGCTGAAATACTCTATGAACATATAAAGAAGATAGTGGAAAAAGACATCTTCGATATAATGCAGAAAAAGTTCATAAGCGATCTCACTGATCTAAAAGATACTGAAAGGGAAAGAATCTCATCTTACAATTCCTATATATCTGCGAACGAAAAATTATTGAGTCTGATATCTGACGATAAAAGGATCAGCGACGAACTGATCATGGAAGAAGAAACAAATCACAAATTACATCAGACCTTGATAAAAAATTTCATAAATAAAAAAGTAGATATGATCGATAGAATAGAATACGAATTTAACGACGGCTACGAATATTCCTCTAAAATAGGTGCTTCTGATAAAAGACACATTATAAATGTCAACATTATGTTCAGGCTGAGCAGTATGAACTAGTTTATCTTATATTTCTAAACCTCTGGACCCTTATAGGATAATTCTTTTCATATTCCAGTTTCATCTGAACCGCATAATAGATATAAAATCCCGAAAATACGAATATCAGCAGAGTAAATATCATTGGATAGAGAAGGTTTCTTCCGCCATAGTTTTTTCTTCTGAACAAATATACCGGATAAGCATATATCCATAATAGCAGGAAAATAAAGAACTTGA
>DAIMKZ010000002.1:0-52521 GCA_036721445.1 Candidatus Delongbacteria bacterium | reverse complement strand
TTTTTCGTCTATTCTGTGGGAAACTAAAACGTTCCGGTTCCGGTCTTTAAGTTCCATGATTATATTCAGATGCGCCTGAATTGAATTTACGCCGTTGTATATCTCTATGTTATTTATAGTACCCGTTATAAAATAATCTGGTGTACTTGAAATGAAATCCCTTCCGCATTCTTTGAATATACCTGCCGAGTTAATATGATATATCAGAAGTTCGGGTAGCGCTCTGTCGGGTCTCAGAGCCCAGTTGTTCTTTTCATCAAAGGAAAGTTTGTGGAGAGATTCTCTTATTACTATTGAGTTCCGGTCGTATATCCTGTTCATCTCAAAATTCTGGACTTCGACCCGTGCGTTAATAGGAAGTGAAGAAATATTAAATCTGCTCATCTCCTCTGGATCAGGCATGTAAGAAAGCACGTAATAGTCCTTCATAGTATTAACGCTGCAGGCTGCGATAATTAAAAATGCGATCAGGATAAAGTATTTATTCATCACCGTCTTTACCTCTTATTAAAATGTCGGGATTGTCTCTTATAAGTATTGCGAATTCGTTTATGTTCTCAAGAGTTTCTTTAAAAAGTTCGATCGATCTGAGGATGTCGTTCCTTCCCTGAAGAAATGTTCTGTCAAATGTCGTTACGGTAGATTCAGACTGTTTTATCAAAGAATTAAGTGAAACGATCATTTCGTCAATTTCCTTCGAATTTATCTTGTTCAATATTCCGGCAAGGTCTTTAAGCGAGCTGTCGAGTTCATCCGACTGAACCTTTTTGTCGATGTTCCTTAATGTTTTTGCAGCGGCTGAAGAAGCTTCAGAGAAATTATCTATCATGACAGAACCTTTTCTCAGGATATTGCTGAGCTCTTTATTATTATCCTTCAGAAAATCATTTACTCCTGTGATCAGGGTATCGAGCTTTCTTGAATCCTCTTCAAGCTGCGATAAAAGATCTACAAACTTTACGGAATTTTCTTTTTCTGTTATAAAGATCAGGTTATTGAGTAAAGATTCTATTTTTTGAGCTATGATCTCAGCTTTCCCGGTGATGTCATTGAACAGGTCAGAACCCGCTGTGATAAATTCTTCAGGCTGAAGAGTTCTGTCTTCGTTGTCACCTCCGGTTATCTCGATCTGCTTCAATCCCGTAGCTATACTCTGGTAAGACAGGTTCGCCTGGGCGGTCTCTTTAATGGGAGTTCCCTGTTTAACGCTTACCGTGACGATAATCTCAGATATATCTTCCGGATTCACCACGATATCCATTACCTTTCCTATATTGATACCGTAATATTTTACGTCTGTACCTATATTCAGTCCGGTCACGGACTGTTTCTGCAGCTTTATATAGTAAGTATCGTTCCTCGACATTATCTTTTTCCCGACCAGCAGAAATAAAATATAGAGAAGAACTATAAGCGCGATACTCAGCAGTGACAGCACACGGATCTTCTGGGCTCTAGTGACCATTTTTTCCCCGTCAAAATTAATTCTGGTGTTAAAATACGAATTTTGAACTTGAATGTCTACATAAAAATGAAGTTTTATGAACCGTACGAATATTTAAACGTTTAAGTAATATGTTTGACAATCCGTGATAAAAGAATTATTTTTCACGCTGTAGAATAATAAGACAGGCAGGATATGAATAAGCTGAAATATATAATGACTCTGATTACATCGGTTTCTCTGCTGGTTTTCATTTCTTCATGTGCTCAGGAAGATCCCTTAACGCCTGAAACCGATAAACATGTAACATTCTACAGGGACGGATCTGTTATTCCTTTGAGGATCCAGTTCTCAAAAGACATGGTATATTTTTTCAGGCTTGCTTTCGACTCGAATTATTTCCCTGAAGACAGCGTAAGCGTACTCGCTTTTTTTACTTCAGGTACCGACACGGTAGAAATTGATCTTTACGATGACGGTGTCGCTGACGATTCTCTCAGGAACGATCTTGCCGCATCAAACAATGTCTGGTCGGGAGGGATAAACGCTAAAAGCTACCCTTCTGAAGGTGACTGGCGGCTGAATATTAAATCAGTAAAGGGAGAAAACACTATAAAAGTGTATGACCCCGTGGAAGGAATAAGGGTCAGATCTAACACGGCGCCTGATATTCTTTCTGTTACAGGATTGAACGAAAATGACACTCTGAACTCAGGCTTTTCTACCAGAAATATTGTTGTCAAATTAGAAGATCCCGACAATGATGCTGCCGGCTACAACGATAATCAGACGCTCAGAATGGAGATAAGGAACAGGGACAATATTCCCAAGGACTTCGAATTTATAAGACAGAATCCGCTTTCGGATATTGTATTTCAGCTCGATTCCACTGCTGCTGCAGGTTTGAAGACTAACAACAGATACAACATTACATTCATAGCCACTGATTTTTACGGAGAATCTGACAGTCTTAAACTTGATTATATAAGGATCGAAAATCTTCCGCCGGTCATTGTAAGCACTGAACATCCCGATACCATAAACACTGCCGAGCAGGGGGTTTTCTGGATAAGATCGCTGATAAACGACCCTCAGGGGCGTCTTGCATATCAGGATATAGAAAGGGTAGTGGTAACAATTAACGCTAAGGAATATGATCTTCTGGACGACGGAGATTTTGTAACGAGCGGTGATGAAAATGAGAATGACGGGATATATTCAATCGGTTTTTCCTACGATCAGGGTTCTTCAGGAACTTTCAGTTTTTCAATAACAGCATACGATAAAGCAGGAAATGTCAGCGAGATATATCAGTCGAACATAGTTCTTGCTGCAAAAAAATCTAGAAATACTAATACCGGAAATGATAATGAGACTGACTACAGTTATATTAACCCTTTTAAGCATAAATAGTATTTTTTCAGCTTTTATTCCTTCTTCTGCGGAACTTTATGAGAAAGGAGTGAAGGGATGGGAGACAGAAAGCGACAGGCCTGAAGGTAATTTTATTCTCGATATTGTCGAAAGTAAAAATACTGTTTCCGAGCCTGATACATTAATATTCGCTGCGACAGGAGCCGGGTTCTCGACCGCATATAATACGCTTGACGGCATTACTGACCTTATATGGAGAAATTCATATGTCGGTCACGGCGGATCGAGCGCCATTGCGGTTGACAGGTTCGGTAATATCTGGATGACTACAGCCGCAGATTCGTTTATCGCCGATGTGGACGAATTTTTACCGGTCGGATCAGGAGTTCACATGTCGCCCGACTCAGGCAGGACATGGACGCACTTCCCGCAGCCGGGGATCACGCCTGTTCAGGGACTTACTTACGACATAGCGTGCGACAGTCTTGGCGGTGTATGGATGGCCTGCTTCGGGCAGTCACTGCAGAAGTCAGATGATGCCGGTCTCAGCTGGAGAACGCTTACATGCGACCGCAAGGAATGGTCGCCGATCAATTATATGAACCAGAGAATGTTCTCCGTTCATATCACGGGATCCGGAAACCTCTGGGTCGGTACTGCCGAGGGAGTTAATCTCTGTGCGGAATACAATACCCCCGACAGCCTGAGGGAATGGAAACAGTTCACTTATGCGGACGGTCTGACAGGAAATTTCGTGACAGCAGTAAAATCTTTTTACGATCAGACGGAAGGGAAAGAATATGTTTATGCAGCGACCTGGCTGGCGGAGAGCTCAGCCGAGAACAACGGGGTGTCTTACACCAGTGACAACGGAGCAAGCTGGAACAAATGTCTCGAAGGTGAAAAAATATACAATTTCGGATTCAGCGGGACGGATGTTTACGCCTGTGGTGACAACGGGCTCTTCAAAAGCTCCGACAAAGGAAATTACTGGGAAAAATATGTGATAAGAGCATGGTCAGATATCAAAAAAGACTATGTCGATGTAGGAAAAGTTTATTCTTTTCTGTATCAGAATGATATTATGTTCGCAGGGACTGGGCAGGGGATGGCTGTCAGCGGAGACAACGGTAGCACATGGTATATGATCGAAGCTTATGAGCCTTCATCAGATTCTTCAAACGATACTTATGCCTATCCTAATCCGTTCTCACCTATGAAATTCGATGAGGTCAAGATTCAGTTCAAGCTTGAAGAAAATTCTCAGGTTACATGTGAGATATACAATTTTGCGATGGAGAAGGTTAGGACCGTTAAATCTTCCGAATATTACGAAGCCGGGGAGAGTTATATAGTATGGGACGGAAAGGACAGTTACGGCAGAACGGCCGCCAACGGTGTTTATTATTACATTATCAGGTACGGCGATGAAAAAGTCTGGAATAAAATTATAATATTCGAATAACGGAAATCTGATGAAGAAACGATTGACAATATTTATCATTATCACCGCCGCAATTCTCTCCGCTTCTGAGACAGCGGGTTACGCCGGAGCATTTCTGCGTTACGGACTAGACGCAAGATCAGAGAGCCTGGGAAGGGCGGTCACTGCTGACACACGCTCGGCTTACTCTGTCTTTTTTAACCCTGCATCTGCATCTCATGTTACTGAAAAGCAGGTTTTGTGCGGGATGAAGATACTTTCTATGGACAGGAATTTCGCGTATCTGTCTTATGTTCATCCTTTAAATAGAGGCGCGACGGTCAGCGGAGGCATTCTTTACACCGGAACAGGCGATATCGAAGGAAGGGACAAATACGGGGATCAGTTCGCCACATATTCGTATAACGAGAATTTGTTCTATCTCAATTTCGGTCTCAGACCCAAAGAATTTCTGTCAATTGGAGTTACGGCTAAACTGATCTGGGCGAGATTTCCTGAGTTCGATCACTCGGATGAGACAGTGTCCTCTCTCACTTTCGCTTATGACATCGGAGCAGTCGCGGTCCTACCGAAATATACGGATCTCTCATTCGGATTGAGTGCAAGGAATGTTAAGGGAAAGAATTCATGGGACAGTTCGGATGTCTGGAGCGACGGGTCATCCTCTTACGATTATTTCCCGGTATCATGGTCGGCAGGCGCGGCATGGAACCCTTCGTTCAACAGGGATCTGTCGTTCTATGCGGATATCAATTCGGTCGATCTGAAGGATTACGGGCACGGTTTCGGTCTGGAATGGATCAGGAAGTTCGAGAATAATAACAGTTCGATAGCCCTCCGCGCCGGCACAGTATCCGGATGGCTCAGCCTCGGTTTCGGTTACGAATTCGCCGTCAGCGGTAAGAAAATGATCGTTGACTATGCCTACACGCATGAAGATATTTCGGTCTGGGATCCTCATACGGTCTCATGGAGGTTTTATTTCTAAAAGAAGGATTTACGCATGATCAGAAGATTATTTGTTTTGTTTACTTTTATAATAACAGGATCAGCGGCAGCTGATTCAGGTTTCTACTTTTTAAGAACGGAGAAAACACCTTTCACAATCTCAGCGGCACAGACCTCATATCTTTTTCACGGTACTGCTCAGAATTCAGGATTAAACCCTGCATCGGTTTTCAGTGAAAATATTTTTGAGGGGATCGCAGCCTATACTTCACCTGAAGAAGACGAGAATACAGTTTCGATATCGGCATCTTATAAAGAAGATAGAACATTGTACGGCCTGGCTATAGATTACATGTCCGTTACCGGTCTTGAGGGAAGAGAGATACCATCGGACGATCCTGCTTATGAATTCGGGGCGAGGAACCTGATCGCCGCATTTACTTACGCAAGAAAGTTCGATTCAGGTCTCACAGCCGGCATTACAGGTAAATACCTTTTTGAAAAGATAGAATATGACGACGCTTACGGATTTGCAGGTTCGATCGGCATATTCAGAGAAAATAATTTCACCGACGGATTGAATCTGGGTCTGGCTGTCAACAACATCGGCAGTATGAGCGAACTGGACGCTGAAAAGGCGGATCTTCCTATAGATATCCTTTTCGGAGCAGGTTACGGCATGAACTTCGCCGGTGATTTCCGGTTCAGTCTGGGCAACAGTACAAGATATCTGATAAATGACGAAAAAACAGAGAATTTTACCGGCATCGAAATCGGCTATCAGAAAAAAGCATTCGTCAGGTTCGGCTACAGAGCAAATAACGAAGGCAGCCCGTTCTCCGCAGGCATTGGTTTCTCGATAAACAATATAACTTTCGATTACTCGTACACGCCGTTCACAGACGATGCGGTTAATGACAATCATGCGGTGTCGGTCGGATATGCAATTAAATAAGGTTAAATTATGAATAAACCTGTGATCGGCATCAGTTCATGCCTTCTGGGAAATAACGTCAGGTACGACGGCGGGCACAAGCTCGACAGATTTTTGAGAGATATACTGGGACAGTTCGTGGAGTATGTTCCCGTTTGTCCCGAGCATGAATGCGGACTGCCGATACCCCGCGAGGCTATGAGGCTTGTTGACTTTGACGGCGAAATAAAGCTTCTGACCCAGAAAACAGGTAAAGATATAACTCCTCAGATGACAAAATGGATGGGTCCTGTTATCAAAGAACTCGGTACAAAAGAACTCTGCGGGTTCATCTTCAAGGCCAATTCGCCGTCGTCCGGAATGGAGCGCGTCAAGGTTTACAACGAAAAAGGCTACGCGTCAAAGACCGGCGTAGGGATTTTTGCGAACGCGTTCTTGCAAAAATACCCGTGCCTTCCCGTCGAAGAGGAAGGCAGGCTGCATGACGACAATCTGAGGGAGAATTTCATCGAGCGGATATTTGTGTTCCAGAGATGGATCGAGCTTAATAAGCAGAAGAGAACAGTCGGAGCGCTCGTCAAATTCCATACAGTTCACAAATATCTGATAATGTCGCATTCAGCAGCCGGTCTCAAAGAGCTCGGCAAACTTGTTGCCGACGCGAAGAAATATCCCGTAAACGAAGTTTACGATAAATACCTTGAACTGCTGTCGAAATACCTTAAGCTTACGGCTACCAGAAAAAAGAACGCCAATGTACTTCAGCACATCATGGGATATTTCAAGAAAGAGCTCGACGCTGACGAAAAAGCCGAACTCAACACGATCATATCCGAATACAGGGAAGGACTTGTACCCCAGATCGTTCCGGTCACTCTTTTAAACCATTACATCAGGAAGTTCAAACCCGAATATCTTGAAGATCAGGTTTACTTAAATCCTCATCCGCTCGAGCTCAAACTGAGAAATCACGCGTAAGGGCCATAGAAATACAGTAAAATAATCTTGAAAGTCTTAGTCTGTAAATCCCATTTCCTTCAAGCTATCTCTGACTTCATCTTCATCATGGTATTTATTTCCGGCGAGCTCAAGATACTTATTGTAATATTCTGCAGCTTTATCGTTCTGATTTAATTTTTTATATGAATCACCAAGACATTTCAGCATCCAAGGATGATCATTTAACCCTAAGGCTTTATTGAAATCTGCGATCGCTTCATCATATTTGCCAAGTTCATGATAAGCCAGTCCTCTGAAAGCTATAAGTTCAAAATTCTCATTAGTGTCGAATTCGATCGCTTTTTGAAAATCTGCTTTTGCTTTTTCTGTATGATTAAGATTTTTATATGCAATACCTCTGCCGTAATATGCAAAACTGTACGGAAGCTCCAGCTCGATAGCTTTTGAAAAATCATCAACCGCATTTTCGTATTTATCCAAGCCGTTATTAGCAAATCCTCTGCCCATATAAGCCATCGAGTAGGTTGAGTCAAGTCCGATCGCTTTATCATAATATTTAATGGCTTCTTCATGCTTATCAAGCAATCTATATGAGTTAGCTAAACCCTGATACGATTCATGATTATTCGGATCAATTTCAATAGCCCTGTTAAGATCGGTCATTGCATCATCATATTGCTCAAGATGATTTTTTGTCCATCCTCTGTTACTAAACAATTCAGGTCTGTCAAAACCAAATTCTTCAGCTCTATTATAATCTTCTAATGCTGTTTCATATTGATTCAGCTGCATGTAACACCACCCTCTTTGAGCGAAAACATGAGACAAATGCTTTTTTACAAGCTCATCATCAAACATCCATCCGCCTTTTTCCGCAAGTGCCAATGATCTGTCAAAATCCCAAATGGCACTTTTATAATCTTGGTTTTCAAGCTTTTCCATGCCCGATTCGAACAATTCGTACGCTTTATCTCCGATATATACTTTAGCTCCGTAATATGACGCTGCTAACATTACTAATACCAATACTGCTACGATTATCTTTTTCATCTTTTTCCCCTTTATTCTTAAGTTTTCGAAACCAGTTAGTCTAATTTAAGCAATATTGTACTTTAGCGCAAACAAAAAGCCTCCGGGTTTCTGGAGGCTTTAGGCTCTTGTCAAAATTAAAACAATTGTTTATCTAGTTGAACCCCTATAATCTATTTCTTAGCTTCCATGGCCATGAGATCGGCCATTTTCTGCGCGAACCTGACGGGATCTTTGGGCATCGCTCCTTCAGCGATCAGCGCCTGATCGTATAACAGCTCGGAATAATCCTTGAGTCTCGCGTCTTCCTTGTTCGCTTCATAGATCGCGTTCAGCGAGTCAAAAAGCGGATGCTTCGGATTGATCTCGAGTATCCTCTGATTCTTCGGAACTTCCTGATTCATAGCTTTGAACATTTTCTCCATGTTCGGCGTCATTCCGTGCTCATCCGAAACTAAACAAACAGCGCTTGAAGTCAGCCTCGTCGAGACCCTAACTTCCTTGATATCATCTTTAAGATGGTCTTTTATTACTTCAAAAAGCGACTTGAATTTCTTTGTTTCTTTCTCAACCTCTTTTTTGTTCTCTTCGGCATCACCAAGGTCTATCTCGCCTTTGCCGATGGATTTCAGCGCTTTCTTGTCGAATTCGAAGAAATTGTTTGTTATGAATTCATCTATCGGGTCGGTAAAGAAGAGAACTTCATAGTCTTTGGCTTTGAATTTCTCGAGATGCGGTGAATTTTCAAGAGTTTCCCTCTTTTCGCCTGCTATATAATAAATATCCTTCTGACCTTCAGGCATTCTGGAAACATAGTCCTTTAGGCTGGTAAATTTTCCTTTCTCGGTCTTTGTAGATTCGAACATAAGAAGATCGGCTAGTTTATCCTTGTTCTCGTAATCGGTATAAAGTCCTTCCTTTAACACTTTACCGAAATTAGTGTAGAACTCAAGATACTTTTCCGGTTCCTTTTCTTTCATCTTCTTTAGAGTGTCGATGATCTTTTTTACTAGATTAGTCTTGATCTTTTCGAGAGCTTTGTCCTCCTGAAGTATCTCTCTGGAAACGTTAAGAGGAAGGTCGGCTGAATCCACTACCCCTTTTACGAATCTGAAGTATTCAGGAAGCAGGTTCTTGTTGTCGTCCATGATGAACACGTTCTTTATGTACAGGCTGACACCGGTCTTCGCTTCTCTCCAGAACATGTCGAAAGGAGCTTTTTTAGGCAGATAAAGAAGAGCTTTGTATGAAAGTAGACCTTCCACGCTCAGGTGTATCCTTTCAAGCGGTTCTTCCCAGTCATGAGATATGTGTTTATAAAATTCGTTGTAGTCCTCGTCCTTGATCTCCTTTTTATCCTTCTGCCAAATAGCTTTCATTGAGTTAAGTGTCAGTTCTTCGAATTTCGTTACCGCTTCGGCGTCTTTGATCTCTTTGCCGTCTTTGTCTTTCGGTTTTTCTTCCCTCTGAACGGTCATGATTATAGGGTAGGAAATGTAGTCCGAATACTTTTTTACGATATCCTTGATCTTCCACTCATTGGCGAAGTCCTTGTTGTCATTGTTAAGATAAAGAATTATCTCGGTGCCTCTTTCAGTTCTGTCAGATTCGTCTATAGTAAATTTTTCCTTACCGTCCGATTCCCATTTGACAGCCGGCTCTTTGCTCCCGGCTCTTTTTGTATTGATAACGATCCTGTCGGATACAATGAATGCCGAATAGAACCCGACACCGAACTGCCCTATAAGCTGATCAGTATTCGCATCCTTTTCCTTGGATTTAAGGTCCTTTAGCTTAGCGAGGAATTCTTTGGTTCCCGATTTGGCTATGGTTCCGATATTCTCAATGATCTCATCTTTAGTCATTCCGATACCATTATCGCTGACAGTGATGGTTCCTGCGTCGCTGTTGAAGTCTATCCTGACTTTGAAATCCGTATTGTTCTCAAGGATCTTCTTATCTTTCAATCCTTCCAGTCTGAGTTTGTCCAGCGCGTCTGACGAGTTGGATACAAGTTCCCTGATAAAGATCTCCTTGTTGGAGTAAAGAGAATGAGTCACCAGTTCGAGAAGCTGGCTTACCTCTGTCTTGAATTTCATTGTGCTTTTTGTCATTTCCGCTCCTTTATTTCAAATTACTAAAATTAACATTGATAATATATTGCAAAAATGAAGCCAATTGGATTCAGGCACAAAAAATAATTAGTGAAGAAAAATTTATCAGGGTTTGTCAGATATTGTCATAACAGGACTAGATCATTTCTTATAAACGGCAGAAGCTTTTATTTGATAGAATTTCTTTGTTTCTGACGCTGTTTCTTCCCATGAAGTTGTTGAAGATGATCCTTCCTGAATGAAAGTTCCGTAAGGGTCTGTCGAGGAATATATTATGTATGATGAAGCGTTTTCAACCTCGTCCCAGATAAGCTGAACTGCGGAACCGTTATAAACAACAGCGGGATTCTGCGGTGCGGTTAACTGCGAAACGGTTATATTGTCCAGATACCAGCCTCTAAAATTATAAAGGGTGTCGCTGCCGAACTGCCATTTTAGAATTACATTCTGTCCGGAGTAGGTTGAAAGGTCTATAAACGAGGATACCCAGCCACCCGAAGTTCCAGAATAACACGGTTCTCCCGGCATGGGATTCGAGTATGCTGAAGATATGACATGAGTATAATCAGGATACGGATATAGTATTTCCCATGAAAGTCCGCCGTTAACCGATATCTTAACGTTACCTCCGTCGTAGGCTGTTGTGCCTGATCCGGCCTCGGCTTCGTACCAGTGGTCGAAGGTCAGGACGGAGGCGGATGGAAGGGGAGAGGCGGAAAGATCATAAACCAGGCTTGAGTTAGTATTATCGGAATGGTTCGCGTTAAGTACTGTGCCCCAGATATTTCCGCCAGAGACCGACCCGACAAGGCCGTCCGCGCCGTACTGCCAGTCCCCGCCGGCAGTAAAACCGGGTGTGTCCTGAGTCAGCCTGATCCTGTCGTAAACTATCTTGAACACTTTTTCTTTTTCATCATGCGGAGTTTTCACTGCTCTACTGCCGGTCGCGTCGCCGAGGTAAATGAACTCGTCATCAGTTCCGGCGAACCGGAAAATGCCGAGGCTGACCCACGAGCCGGCGTTCGCCGCCTGATCCACTATGACGATATCGTTCACGCCGTTGTGGTGAACCTGATACTTCGCGTTCGTGATAAGTTCGGTATTCGAGGGTATATAAACTTCAACTTTGTAGTCGCCTGGATATTGAATGACAGGATTCCACGACGCGCAGTAATCGTCGACGCTCGTGCCGGTCATGGCTCCCGTCCACCAGTAAACGTCAGTCCCGTCGACAACATGACGCCAGTATTTCATGCCCGTTGTTCCGTCAGCCAGCATCCAGAAACCGTCGTTCAGGTTGTCGAAATCGTCATAAGATGTGCCGTAGGCAAGCTGGCTTTCGTCAACTTCAAGACCGGGCGCGGAAGGCATGTTCCCGACGGCGGAAGTAGTCCATGCTACAGTACCGAGATCTTCGTAGCCGGCATTGTAGCCCGGCCAGTCGTACAGAACGCCGTCCCCGTACTCACTTGGATAAGCGGAATTTTTGTCACCGTACGGGTCGTTATAGTAAAGCAGCTGCTGTCCGGCGTCGGCTATTCCTATCGGGTCAATAAGGTGCCCGCTGGCCGACAGCATCACGCACATCGGGTGCATGTACCCGTTATTCAGATTGTCAGATATTACTGTATAGAAGTTCGACCAGTACTGTGCTGATGTAAGTCCGTGCTGCTGAAGATAATATCTCTGGTTCGTCGACGGCGAAGATCCGCCGTGGCCCTGATCGTTCCACATGAAGCCGTCGCCTCCACCCGTGCCGTAATAAGTCTGGTAAGTATCGGACCAGTACCTGTCATCGTAAGTGAAGTTGTTGTAGATATAATTGTCGAATATAACATGAGCCCAGTTGTTGTTCGACGTTTTCCAGTGCGGGATTATTTTGTAGTAAGCCAGCACCATCGCGCATGAAGTTGCGGCGCAGCATCCGTATCTGTGACCGTAGAGATCCGTGCTGAAGACCTGATTGATATACGGTACGGTCAGCATATCTTTCGACAGCCGGGGATGATTAATCCTGACCGGTTTAAGCTCAAGTCCGTTCCTATAACCTATCAGAAGTTCGGGTTCGGTCAGTTTTGTTCCCGATATCGCGGTTTTGTATATTTTATTCTCTCCGAAAGAGTTGAATATCAGACTGCCGTTCATATATGCGGGAGACATCTCGTAAACGCTCTCCGTTGAAGTCAGAGCAGATACTTTTCCGCTAACAACATCCAGAAGTATCAGTTCGGAAGATAAAAGCTCCCGTTCGTTATGTATTACAGCTGATGAGACGATTGTATTCTCTCCTGACCAGCAGAATTCCCGTATCCGGACATATTCTTTTAGTGAGCGGTCTGTCAGGCTGTAGACATAAAGAGTTCCGTCGATCGAAGTGAAGGCTAAATTCTTTGAATCCGGTGACCATCTGTGACTTATAAATTCATTTCCTTCAGCCGCTGTATAGCTTCTCAGCGATCCGGTCTCCACAAGTAAAACGCTCTGTCCCTTACCGCTCACGCAGACATATATTCCGTCCGGCGATATTGAACTCGTATTCGAATAAAATCCCAGCTCTGTTTCTTTTGCCTGTCCGTCTGCCGATACTATCTTCAGGTAATTACCGTATGTATAGGCATACGATCCGTCATCCGCGAAGCTGAGCTGTCCGCAGTATTCTATTCGGGGTTCGATTTCTTTTATAATGCCTGAGTTCAAATCGAGGATCGCGGGAGACTGAAGTCCTGTTTGCTGATCAATATATTTAAAGCCTATACATTCACCGCTTACCGAGAAATATCTTCCGCATCCCGGATTCTCAAGGAGCGTATTTAGAGAACTGTCTCTAATCAGGTAAAGAGCGTTGTCAAGGTTGTTCGAAGCGATGATGCCGCTTTCTGTCGCGGTCAGGTTCGTAAAATAACCTTCACCTTCAACTTCATACAGTTTTTCGTTTGGTATTGATCCGAGGCATAATTGAAAAATTATTAGTACAGGAAGCAGCAATCTCATAAAAAACCTCCTTTTTCTTGAGAAGAAAATACAAAATAATCATATGAATTCAAAGATAAATTTGTTATTTTTATAAAAAAACGGAGAAGCAGCATGAAAATAACTTCAATTATCATAACTTTGCTGGCCGCGCTTATGACATTGAACGGTCAGATCCTGCTCAGCGAAGATTTTGAAACCGGTACATTCCCTCCTGCGGGTTGGACACTTGTTTCTTCAGGTGCCGGTTTTCAGGAAGGAGCTCATTTTAACGGAGCGCTTGTACACGACGGATCCGGAAGTGCTGCACACTGGGATGATTCCGGAGATCAGGACGACTGGCTGATAAGCCCCTCAATAACCTTCGGAGAATCCTCAAAAGCATCGCTGACTTTCTGGCAGACAGGACGCTGGATAACTTTCGGGACGTTTCACGAGGTTGCAGTCTCTGAAGACGACGGTACAACATGGACGCAGATATATTCGGGATTTCCGAATACTGATCCCGATGACCCAGATATGGGCGTGTGGGACAATATAGTTTTGCCTGTTACTCAATTTTCGGGAATCCCGATTAAAATAGGATTTCATTATCAGGGGGATTTCAGCGACCAGTGGTTTATTGACGACATCTCGATCATAACGGACAACGATGCACCGTCATTCATCGCTCTGTCGGGAACAGAAAGTCTTATGCCTGATGTAGGAGCATATACCGGTAACGATCTGGAATTAGCTCTTCAGCTTGCCGATTCTTCAGGTGTAAGTTCCGTAAAAGGATACTATATAATCGGAGAAGGAGATCTTACTGAGGTTGATTTTACTCAGATAAAATATACAGAGAACTGGTACGGTACAGTTCCGGCAGCAGACTCGGTTTGTTCGGGGTCTATCTATTTTGAAATGGCGGACATTCTTGGCAATTCAACTACGACCGGTTGTTATTCGATCGGGTTCTATGCGGATTCGGAAGCTCCTGAAATTCTGTCTTTTTATAACGGCCTGGCATCAACCGGCAGCGATATGAGAGTATGTGTTACAGTTCAGGATGAATCTTCAATTTCTTCAGCGCAGGGATTTTATAGTAAAGACGGATTCGTGACTGCTTTTCAGTTCGATATGTACGAAACAAAGATAAGCGAATATACGCTTGCCGGTATAATTCCCGCAGAAACTTCATCCGTTAACGGGCAGGTTTATTTTGAGATTGAAGATATCCACGGAAGCGTTCTTAAGACAGATAAGTTCGATGTTCGCTGGATCGAAGGTTATTCATCGCAGTTCGACCTGCGGAATTATGAAGGGAATAATTATGTTACATCCGTTAAATCTCAGGAGGGAGGAACATGCTGGACTCACGGCGCGGCGGCAAGTACTGAAAGCAACCTGCTTTTCAGCGGTGCCTGGACGGATAACGGAGAGACGGGTGAGCCAAACCTCGCCGAATACCATCTTGACTGGTGGAACGGCTTCAATCAGCATTATAACCAGGATATATATCCCGACAGCGAGGGTCTTGAAGTTCACCAGGGTGGTGACTATCTGGTGACTGCAGCCTACACTTCAAGAGGAGAGGGCTTTGTCAGGGACATCGACGGCCAGTCTTTCGATACTGCACCGAAAAGGTACGACGCAACCTATCATCATTATTACCCGAGGCACATCGAATGGTTTACGATCAACGATCGTCTCGACATGATCGACGATATAAAATACAGGCTGATGACGACCGGTGCCGTAGGCACCTGCATGATGTACGATTCTGATTTTATAAATGCGGAATACGAGCATTATCAGCCGCCGTCAGACCCGCTTGAACCGAACCACGCGGTCACAATTATCGGCTGGGACGACGACAGGGTGACACAGGCGACTGAAGGTCCCGGAGCATGGCTGGTTAAGAACAGCTGGGGTTCGGGCTGGGGTTACAGCGGATATTTCTGGATATCATATTACGATAAGCATTCGTGCCGCAACTGGGAAATGGGAGCGATATCTTTCCGCGATGTCGAACCTCTTAAATACGACCACATTTACTATCATGATTATCACGGCTGGAGAGATACGATGGAAGACTGCACCGAAGCCTTTAACGCCTTTACTGCCGACAGGAACGAATACATAAATTCCATAAATTTTTATACGGCTCAGGACGGGGTTTCCTACACAGCTAAGATTTATGATACTTATTCCGGTGAAGTGCTTTCTGATGAGCTGGCTTCGGTATCAGGTAATTTTGACAAAAGGGGATTCCACACTGTTGATCTGCTTAATTCGGTATATCTTGAAAGCGGAAATTATTTTTATGTTTATCTTTCTCTTTCTCACGGCGGACAGGCTTACGACAGGACTTCGGATATACCTGTACTGCTCGGTTCCAAATACAGAACTATAGTCAGATCTACTGCTTCAGCAGGGGAGAGTTTTTACAACGATGGAAAAGGATGGACCGACTTGCAGAATTATTCTGGTGACGCATACCCGGGAACTTCAAACTTCTGCATAAAAGCTCTCTGCAGCCAGACATCGGGTATATCTGAAGAAAATATCAGGCCTGAATCGTTTGAGTTGTTTCAGAACTATCCAAACCCTTTCAATCCTGAAACTACGATACAATATTCACTAAAATATGATTCAAATGTTAAACTGACGGTCTATAATATTAAAGGTGAGTCTGTAGCGGATATTGTCAACGAGTTCAATAAGGCGGGATCTCATTTCGTCAGTTTCAGCGCGGAGGATTTGACTAGCGGAATATATTTCTACAGGCTGGATATTGACGGTATTGCGGTGAGCACAAGAAAAATGGTACTAACGAAATAAACGGAAGGATAAATGGAGGTCGCAGATTCAGAGCTGTTCGTTTCTGTCGGTATACCGGTACTGATAGCTCTTGCCAGAGTAGTTGACGTTTCGATCGGAACGATAAAAATAATTTTCATTGCCAAGGGATACAGATACATTGCTCCTCTACTTGCTTTCTTCGAGATAATAATCTGGCTGATCGCTATCGGTCAGGTAATGAAGAACCTGGATAATGTGGGGAACATGATCGGTTACGCTGTTGGTTTCGCACTCGGTAATTTTGTAGGAATGGTTATCGAGAACAGGATCGCGCTGGGAAACGTTGTACTGAGAGTGATTACAAGATCAGGTGCTGATGAACTCATCACATGTCTGAGGGAGGAGACCAAATACGGTGTTACGGTAAGTCCTGCCGAAGGTTCCTCAGGTCCGGTGAGCATAATTTTTATGGTTCTTAAACGCGCAGATCTTAAAAGAGTAATATCAATAGTGAAAACACACAATCCTCACGCGTTCTACTCGATCGAGGATGTCAGGTATGTTTCAGACGGAGTATTCCCTGCGGAAAGGTCAAGATTCGCTGATTTTGTCAGGTTGAAAAAGGGTAAATAGATCAGAACAGAAATCCGATACCTATTCCCGCACCGACTTTGGTCACTCTTTTCAGTTCGTTATAGCTGAAGTCACCGTTTTTGAAAGTGTCTATATCGTCTTCGAAGAATTTATAACCGATATCGAAATTATAGATAAAATGCCCGTGATAGAATTCGACGCCCAGTCCTGTGCCTATATTGTACGAGTTCGTTATTGACTGAGTTTTTATGTCAGGTTCGTCGTCCGTGTCGTCGTCGTTATAATAATAACCGCCTGCCAGCCAGAACACACCGGTTTTTTCAGACCGGTAAATATATCTGTGCAGTTCAAGTCCGATATCGTAATTTATGATTGTTCTGGTCTCACCGCTCTTGGTCCTTTCATAATAGTAGGCAATGCCCATCAGCTGAAGTCTGAAATCATGCCCCATCTTTCTCGAACAATAGATCCCATAGCCTGAAATATTCGATGCTTTGAGACCAGCCGAATTAAGAATATCCGTGCCGTAATTGAGTTTTTGTGAAAAAAGCAGTACGGGAAGTAATATTGCTAAAGAATAAAATAAATTCATCTCAAGTTACCTAAAGATCAGTAAAGGAACGAAATACCGATTCCGAGACCGACCATCGTGTTGTTCTCTTCCACAGGAATACCCGACTCTTTACCGTCTGAATGCTCGAATCTGTATCCTATATCGATGTTGAATCCCAGTCTGTTCTTTGTTATGAACTCTACTCCGACCCCGATCCCTCCTGTTATCTTGTCGAAATCGTCGTCCTTGTTCGTGATCAGCTGACCTGTATAGCTTCTCGTTTTTTCCCTGTCCTGACTTTTGGATACGAATATTCCACCGAGCGCGTATACTCTGGTTTTCTCACTTCTGAACACATCCCTCTGGAGTTCTACTCCGTAATCGTAATTTATATTCTTGGAATCTTCAATAAGACTGTCCTTAAAACCTTTGACATATTCATCGTAGAATATTATGCCGCCGAATTTAACATTGTAATTGTCGAACAGACGTTTGGAAATACTTAATCCGTACCCTGAAATGTTCGAGAACTTTACACCGATAGAATTTCTCGGCTGATAATCGTTTTTACCCTCATTATCCTGCGAGTAACTGAAAAGCACCGCAGTGAGGATCGCGAAAAAGAATATTTTCTTCATAGCAGAACTCCTTTTTTTAAAAGTGATAGGTAAGGCTTACAAGAGGTATAAAAAGCCAGATATCGCTTCCTGTAATATCGAAGAACTTTATCCCTGCAAGATCAGCCGATATTTTTTCTCCAAAAAACCTCAATCCGAAAAGCATCAACCCTTTAGTTTCTATATCATCAAATATCCCGCCGTTCAGATATTCTACTATCAGCTTGGAACTTTCAGATGTTCTGTGGGTAAGTCCTATGCTGAAACTGAATGCGGATTCCGCTCCTTTGGTAACTGTGCGAGATAGAAATTGAAGGTTGACCGCGGATTGATGTAGTAATTAAAAGCCGTTCCATAAGTAATAAGACCGATATCAGCTTCATCGATCACAGTGGTATATGTCCCCATCATACTCACGTTCATTTTATACGGTTCGCTCAGGGTCCTGTACTTGAGTCCGAAAGACAGCGGTCCTTCGGTGATCATCTCCGGAACTATCGGGAAAAGAAAGCCTGTGGAAATATGAAGATTGTCAGTAGGCGAATATCCAACGTTCATATAGAACAGCTCGTAGTCCGAAATGTACCAGGTTCCTTTAGGATTGGTCTCTGCCGAGGGCATGAATAACAGCGAGCAGTGGTTAGGGTCGTCGTATTTATATCCTGTCCTTTCGTCCAGTTCCGTGATGAGCTTGATATCAGCCCTTTTTATCTTCATTTCTCCGAAAGTGTCCGAAATTACAGTTAGAACCTCACTGTCCTCGCTAACGACCTCACAGGTGATCCTTTCTCCGCTTTTCAGCTCGATTATCTTTTTCGCGAAAGATAATTGAACAGATAAAAATAATACAACAACAAACAGGAAGATCTGTTTCATATAAGCTCCGTCTGGTTAACTGTAATTTACATAAAGAATTGTTGTAATCCAAATAAAAAAGGGCGGAAAGAAAACCGCCCTTCGTGTGAGTATATCTGATTTTAATAAACTGCAGTCACGAAATAGAATTTTTTCTGATCGGTCTGGCCGGGGATCGAGCATTCATTAGTGTAAACTTCAGTCTCAAATGTCCATGTTGAAGGATCAGCATACGGATCAGATGAAGAATAAACTTTGTATGAAGACGCGGCCGGAATGTTTTCCCAGAAAATTGACGATATGCCGTTTTCGTGTCCGCCACCTGTGATAACCGGAACGGGCAGAATGCCGTCGTATACGAATATCTTTCTTGTCGGTCCTGCGTTGGTCTGACAGTAGTATGATCCGCTGTTATCAAGGTCTATCGGCACCAGCCATCTTAATACATCGATGTCAATTCCGCTGAAATCAGTATTCGTGGCTTCGATAGGGCTGTTATTGAAGTGCCATTCGTAAGGCGCGTCAACGATCTCGGAAACGAAGTACAGATATGTACTTGCTATTTCAGAACCGTATGTGAGAACGATCTGCTGATCGGCGGTCCCGGTGAAGCTGGTAGTGGTGTTCGTCCATGTTCCGCTGTTCTTTACGCTGCCGTTGACATTAATATTAAGATCGTAGATCGTGCCGTTCTGAAGAATGCCCTGATTATCAAAATCGCCGTTTATCGTAAGAGTGTAATTGTAAGATGACTTATTTTGTATCGTTGCGTAATTCAGGATCGATCCGTTCAGAGAGCAGTTGTCGTTCGAGAGCTCAAAAGTCCCTCTCGTTATCAGATCCTCAAGGCTCGTGTTCTGCATATAGAATCCGTTGCCGGCCTCGAATTCAGACTGGACTTTTGCTGTCGTTCCCGCGCCGATTATCCTTGTGTTGTTCATGTAGCCGCCGGAAATATAAAGGTTGTGCCCTTCGGTCAGGTCGATGTAATAATTACCGTTGAAATTGATGAGCGAGTTCACGAACTCAAGATCGGATTTTGCTATAACACCGTTACCGTTCTCACAACTAACATAAACAGGGGAGAACGGAGATGAGAAGGAATTTGATATATTTTGTGCGGCCGTACCGGAGAATGTCAGCATCTGATTCGTCCAGGTTCCGCCGTTGTGAAGATCGGTACCGCGAAAGTCCGTATAAAGATAGTATCCGCCCGGGTTGCTTGTAATGATCCCTTCATTATCAAAATCTCCGTTTATCGTAAGAGTATAATCGTAAGATGATCTGTTCTGGATCGTCGCGTAGTTAAGGATCGATCCGTTCAGAGAACAGTTGTCGTTCGAGAGCTCAAAAGTTCCTCTCATTATCAGGTTCTCGAGGCTGGTGTTCTGCATATAGAATCCGTTACCTGCCTCAAATTCGGACTGGGCTTTTGCGACCGTTCCAGAGCCGATTATCCTTGTGTTGTTCATGTAGCCGCCGGAAATATAGAGGTTATACCCTTCGGTCAGGTCGATGTAATAATTGCCGTTGAAATTGATGAGCGAGTTCACGAACTCGAGATCGGATTTTGCTATAACTCCGTTACCGTTGTCGCAACTTACATAAACAGGGGAGAAAGGAGTTGAGAAGGAATTTGATATATTCTGCGCTGCCGTACCGGATAGAATAAGCATCTGATTCGTCCACGTCCCGCCGTTGTGAAGATCGGTACCGCGGAAGTCCGTATAAAGATAGTATCCGCCCGGATTGCTAGTGATTATCCCTTCATTATCAAAATCACCGTTTATCGTAAGAGTATAATTGTACGATGACTTATTTTGGATCGTAGCGTAGTTCAGGATCGATCCGTTTAGCGTGCAGTTGTCATCTGAGATATCAACAGTACCGTTAAGCACGAGATCTGTAATGTCGGTATTCTGAAGATAACAGCCGTTTGAGGCTTCGAGATAAGAAACACTCTCCGCTTTAGTTCCGGCTCCGGTCAAGTTCGTATTGATCAGATATCCGCCTGATACGTAAAGACAGTAAGGGTTTAAAAGCGTTATCGGATTGTCGTTAAAATCGATCAGAGAATTTTCAAAGTACAGATCTGACTGTGATGTAATACCTGAAGGATTGAGACAGACAGTATTAACTGCACTTAAGGGGAAACTGAATGCCGTCGTGATATTCTGGACTGTCGCTCCTGATAAGTAGAAATACTGGGGAGTGAATGATGCATTATTTGTAAAATCCCCGTAACATATGAAAGATGAATTAATGACAGTACCGTTGTTTTCAAGATATCCGTTAGATTCAAAATATGTACCGTAGGGTGTATTGTCTGAAATTGAACCGTTATTTATAAAATTATCCTGGGCTATGAAAGTTCTCGACGCGTTACTCCACGATTTTATCTCGCCGTTGTTAACGCAGTTTCCGGTCGCGATCACGTTGTCTTCGATAAGAGTAATTCCCGAATAGATAAGATTATATCCCGTTGAATTATTAATGAAAGACCCGTTCGCCATATAGAGATATGAAACAGGCGTGTCTCCGGTTTGCCCTATGATATTTCCGCCGGTAAAATAGCAGTTATCAAGATTCAGTCCGAAACCGTTTTGAAGATCAAGCACACCGCCAAACATAAAGTTGATGACCGAGTTCCTGAAATACAGGTCTGACGCGCCGATAAGAGGCATAGGTGTCATTATGTTGAAGTATGCCGGTTCGATACTTGCAAGGGGAGTCGGGGTTAAGATAGTTTGAAGCGTTCCGTTCATATTGACAGTATTATTTTTTATTATGCCTGAGTTTGTCAGGTTCCCGGAGCAGTTCAAAGTCAGCAAATAACCTAGAGTATGGTTCTGGATTATTCCCATGTTGTTAACATTACCGTTTACAGTCAATGTGTAACTGCCGTTGTAACACTGAACGGTACCGCCTGGAAGGACATTAAGGTCTTCATTCAGAGTAACATCTGAAGTGATCTCGTACAGCCCGACTACGTCAAGCGCGAAAATATTCGGCAGCAGAGTCATAAGTAAAATCACAAAAAATCTTTTCATATAATCCTCCTTAAAATTTATATATAAATTAGCGATAATACCTGAGTTTTGCAAGATAATAATTTTTAAAACACGATCTCGTTCTCGTTCTCCTTCATCTGCGTCGTCCATAGCCTGTGATAGACGCCGTGAAGGGCGAGAAGTTCTGTATGTGTTCCGGTCTCGGCGACCTGCCCGTTCTCCATGACAATGATCCTGTCGACACCGACGATGGTCGTCAGCCTGTGAGCGATGATTATCATAGTCCTGTCACCCATGATCTTCTCGATCGCTTCCTGAATAACATTCTCGGAGATCGAGTCGATGGAGGCGGTCGCTTCGTCTAAGATGAGGATCTTCGGGTCTTTCAGAAGCGCCCGGGCAATGGAAAGCCTCTGCCTCTGTCCGCCTGAAAGTTTGAGCCCTCTTTCGCCGATCACGGTATCGAACCTTAGAGGAAGTTCGTTTATGAAATCATATATGTCGGCATCGCGGCAGGCTTTCTCCACGCGCTCCTTCGTCGCGTCGAGGTCGGCGTACTTGAGGTTGTTCATGATCGTGTCGTTGAACAGGAGCGCGTCCTGGAACACGATCGAAATGTTCTTTCTGTATTCGTCAATGTCAAGCGCTTTGATATCCGATCCGTTGAAGCTGACCGTTCCGGATTCAGGATCGTAGAACCTGAGGATCAGGTTCACGATCGTGGATTTGCCTGCGCCGCTCGGACCCACGATCGCAACGGACTGACCGTCCTCTATTGTAAAACTTACTCCGTTCAGAGCTATCTTGTCCTTTTCTTTCTCGTACCTGAAAACGACGTCCGAGAATCCGATCTCGCCTTTAGTGCTGTCGGTCTTTTCAGGTTTGTCGGCAACAGTCAGTTCGTCGGGATATTCAATGTATTCATAGATCCTGTCAATGGAGACGAAAGCTGAAATAACGAAGATCATCGTTCCCGAGAGCTCGAATATAGGCTCGAAAAGGTTTCTTACGAGCATAATGAACGCAAGAAGTACTCCGAGAGTGATCTCACTTCCGGTAAGCAGCTTGATGCCGTAAACGATGATCGTCACGTAAAAAGCGTGCCAGAATATCGTCGCCACTACCTCGAACATCCTGTGCGTGATCCCCAGGCTGATGCTGTCCTTAATGTAATCGCGGCTTTTCTTTAAGTGCCTTGCGGACTCGTAGTTCTCATTCCCGAAAGCCATGACGATCTTTATGTTGGAGAGTATTTCCTGCAGAAATCCCAGCAGCCGTCCCCATTTCTCGGAAGTCCTTTTCCTGTACTTTTTGAAGAAGTTCATCACGATCGTCACGAAAATGTACTGCAGACCTATGAGTATAAGTATTGCGACAGTTATCTTCCAGCTCAGATAGAACAGCATAGTGAGCGAGAAGAAAACTTTTAAGAAAGCGTTGAAGAAATCAAAGAACGCGTCCGAAGCCAGGTAGGATACCGACCCGACATCATTGTTCATCCTCGAAGTGATCTCGCCTGAAACTCTTTTGGAATAGAATATCGGGGACTTGAGCAGAAGGGCGTTGAACAGCCTTTCCCTGATGTCCTTTCTGATATTGTACTGGAGATGCCATCTGATGTAAATATGGCCTATGAAAAGACCGCTGAAGACGATGAACAGTATCGTAACGGCCGTGAAGAATATATTGAGCGAGAAAATGTCCTTAAGCGGGATTATCTCGTCGACGGAATACTGGATCACTAAAGGCGGGACCGTGATGATCATATTGCTGATGATATCGAAGAACGCCAGCCCAAGAATAAGCCACTTATACTTAGCCATGAACTTGTAAAGCTTTGGAAGCCTGGTCAGCATCTGCCTGTAGGAGATGTCGTATTTGTTATGCTCTTTTTCCATCGCTCCCGTTATTGTGGTTACCTTTTTTAAGCTGCTCGTTCCACAGCCTTCTGTACTCGCTTTTCTGGTCTGCGAAAAGAGCTTCGTGCTTTCCGGTTTCTATGATGCGGCCGGCTTTGAACACGAATATCCTGTCGGCCTCGACGACCGTGGAAAGCCTGTGGGCTATTATAATTGAAGTAGGCTTCTGCATCACTTTCTTCATCGTTTCTGATATCATCATCTCGGACCTCGTATCAAGCGCTGAAGTCGCCTCGTCGAAGATGACGATGTTCGGATTCCTCAGTATCAGCCTGCAGATGGATATTCTCTGCTTCTCTCCGCCGGAGAAGTTCTTGCCTTTTTCTTCGACCATCGTATCAAGCCCGTTAGGCAGCTTGTTGACGAGCTCTTCGAGAAGCGTCGATCTGACGGCGCTCATTATCTCCTCGTCCGTAACTTTTCTTGTCGCGCCGTATGCCAGATTCTCCCTCAGGGTCGCCACGAACATGTCTGTCTCCTGGAATACGACCCCGATGTTCCTTCTGAGAAGTCTGAGGCTGTATTCAGTCAGCGGTATGCCGTCAAGAAGTATCCTTCCGCCTGTAGGATCGTAGAATCTGAATATAAGATTAGTTATTGTTGATTTCCCGCTTCCCGACTCACCGACAAAAGCTACCGTTTCTCCCGCGTTTATCTTAAAAGACATACCGAAAATTACCTGCTTGTTGGGTTCGTAGCTGAAATCGACGTTCTCGAACTCGATCTCGCCCTTAACTACAGCGGTCTTTATCGGATTTGGAGATTCGACGACTTCAGGCTTCTCGTTCAGATACGCCTTGACCCTCTGTACTCCTACGATGCTCTCCTGGAATCTGTTGATAGCCATTACTATACTGAATACCGGCCAGATATACTGTACGGAATACATCCACATGGTAACCAGTTCACCTATGCTCATTCTGTCGATAATGATCATGTAGCTTCCTATCCAGAGGACGAGAAGCGGAGTGAAGTTTCTCAAGAACATTGTGACCGAACGGAGCTGGCTTCTTACCGAAGCTATGTTCATCGCCTGATCTATTATCTTATCGGACCTTACAGAATGAATGAACTCCTCGTATTTTTTCTGTACGAATACCTGTATAACTTTTATAAGCGTGATCCTTTCCTGCAGATATCCGATGAGCTTCGATTCTTTCTCTCTTGTCTCTTTGATGTCCTTATGCATTCTTCTAACGGCGAAGAAAACGAAGGTCGACTGGATGATTATCATTACGAACATCGGCGTCGCGAGTATAGGGTTAAGGTAGAATATCGCTGCTGTAATAAATACGAACTTCGATACGTTTGTAACAAGAGATATTATTTCGATAGTCAGGATGTTCTGGATCGCAGCGACATCGATATTAAGTCTTTCCAGTATCTCGCCGGAATGTCTGTCGGAATAGAATTTAAGCGAGAGTCTCTGAAGATGCCTGAGCAGATAATTCCTTATATCGAAGGTGATCATCGAACCCATATACGACATAATGTAGCCTACAACGAAATCAATGAAAGCCATTATCAGTACGATAAGAATTATTACGGCAACGATGAAATTGATCGATTTGAAATCATGATTGGGCAGGAAATCGTCCAGTATGACCGTAAAAGTCAGATAGGGAAGAGCAGTGCTTAGAATATTGTAGAAAAGCAGGAATATGATCAGGCTGAACAGAGATGTTTTGTAAGGCTTAATGAACCTGAATATATAAAGAACGTCCTTCAATCTAGTTAATGTCCGCGTATTTTACCATCTGCTCCCATAGTATCCTGAGTATCGGCAGGTCTTCTTCGGTGATTATGATAGCCTCGCCTACAACACCCGCGTGAATGAAGCGTTTCCTGCCTCTGTCGAAGAATTCCGTACTTACGACCTCGATCTCTACCGGGAAAGATATCTCTCCGTTGAACGAATCGGACTTGAGACCTGTTTTCTTGACCTTTCCGTGAATGAAGTCCTTACCCCTGAAAGTATCTACGTTGAAATAAACGTCCTGACCTTCTTTGATCCTAACGATATCGGAACCTGATGCGTAACCAATGAAATCGATCCTGTCGTATGAGACTACATCACCGATCTTGTCGCCTTTGGAGAAATACTCGTTGAGCCGGTTTTCCATTTTATCCGCGACCAGTCTCCCGTCCATTTTCGCTCTAACGATCAGTCCTTCCGATCTTTTCTTCAGGTACGTCAGTTTATTTTCTTCGATCTCCAGCTCTTTCTGCTTGAATTTATAGTTAAGATACGAAGACGCGTCCAGTTTCTGAAGCTGCTTGTTAAGTTCGTTAAGCTGGATCTGTATAGATTTTACTTCGAGCTCTTTCTGTTTCAGGGCTATATTAGCACCTTCATACTCGTCTTTCGAAATTATTTTCTTCGCATAAAGGTCTTCTTTGTCGTTCTGTACTTCCCTGTAATATTTTTCCTCATCCTTCTTGACCTTAAGTTCTTCTTTAAGTTTTGTAAGATCGTACGAACTGAGGCTTACGTCCAGTTCTTTCAGCTGAAGGATCTCTTCAAGTTCCAGTTTGTAAAGTGTTATGCGGTTCTCAGAATCGGTGATCTCCATGTCAAGGTCTGTGTTCGCAAGAGTCATAATAACATCGCCGGCAGTGATCTCAGAATTCTCTCTGCTGCTGATCTCCGCGGCGAATCCGCTTTCTTCAATGACCACGGGGGAAATGTTCCTGTATGTGAAAGCGCCCGGAATGATCACTTTCCTGTCTATTCTCATCAGTGTAAGTATCATAACCGCTATGACCAGCATGATCATCATAGCTATTGCTATTATTATTGATTTCCTTATCGTTATCCTCATAACTTTGGTCCGTTTATATTTTCAGATCGTTGAAAAGTTCTTCTATTTTCCGCACAAGCTCCGGAACGCTGTCGTTCGTTTCTATCACGAAATCGACTTTTTTCTCAAGTTCGTCGTACTTTGACTGCGCGTTTATTCTGAGTCCGGCTTTTTCAGCGCTTATATTCTCTCTTCTGCATATTCTGTCTACGGCGGTAGCCTTATCGGTCTTTACGTAGATGATCTTATCCATTTTTATACTGAGCCCCGATTCGAACAGGACGGCCCCTTCCACGATGCAGTTCTCTGCGGACGCCATCTCCTTTTCAGCTTCTGCTGTGATGTATTTGAAGAATATCCCGTTGAGTTTCTCAAGTTCTGACTGGTCGCCGAACACGAGCGTACCGAGCTTTTCCCTGTCGATACCGTCTTCCGTTACGTATTCTTTTCCGAATTTGCAGATTATCTCGGCGGTGATCTCCGGATAGACGGAAACAACTTCTTTGCCGATCCTGTCAAGGTTGATATGCAGAAAACCTTTCTCTGTAAAGAAATGAGCTATCGTTGTCTTTCCGCTTCCCGATTTGCCGAATATGCCTATCTTCAATGCTTCTCCGCTCTCTCTGTTTTCCTGCGCGATAAATATAATTCTTTTATTCTGTTATTGAAAGAGATATATTGACGAAAAGCGTTTTTATATTCTGTGAAACAGCATTTTTTACGGACGAATTACTTTTCCTGACCGGTATCCAGTCCGACTCCCCAGGTGCCCTGATACCACTTTTTCCCGTTCGATCCCGAGTTCGTGCCGTATTTGTCATTACCCGACATATCGAGGAAAATGCTGATGTAGCCTGCGTCCCTGCGCCAGTCAGACCAGCCGATCGTGTTAGGCTGGTGCGCCGCGTACAGGTCGTCACCGGAGCCGTCGAAGAATATCGAGACGGCGTCCGCATTACCGGCGCCTATGGAGAGCGATTCGGCCTGATAGCTGTCATTTCCCTTCAGGTCGAAGAACATGCCGCCGGCATAATCGTGCCCGCAGCCGATGGAAACGCCTTTTGATTTATATGAGTCGTCCCCCTCTAGGTCAATGACCGTACCGAAGGCGAGGTGCACGCCCGACCCTATCGAATACTGGTATGAGATATAGTTGTCGTTGCCGGCGGAATCGTACAGGCATCCGAACGCGAGCCAGTAGGCGCCGCCCTGTCCGAATATGTCGGAGATGTAATTGTCATTGCCCTGCCTGTCGAACAGGAACGCGTATCCTCCGCCGGCGTGGTCCCGGTCGCCGAACGAATATCCCTGTCCCATCGAAATGAAATGATCGCTGTAGCGCAGAACATCCACCTGATTACCTGACAGAGTGTAATTGTCATTACCGCTGTCGTCGGCAAGAACGGCGAACCCGGACACGCCGGAATATGCCTGGGCTTTTTCCTCACCGAGATAAACGTCGTTCCCGCTTTTGTCCCACAGGCAGGCGTACCCGAAGTCCGCGGCGGCCTGAGAGTGCTTCAGCGACATATACCTGTCATTACCTGCGGCGTCGAGAAGTACCGTGAACCCGAACAGGGAAGAAGCCAGAGAATAGTTCTTGCAGTCGTAAATGTCGTCTCCGGATGCATCATACAGGAAGGAGATCCCGTTATACGCTGAAGCTGGTCCGAACTCGTCAGATAAGTATCTGTCGTTGCCGGAGAGGTCGATCACGTAAGAAAATCTCTGATTTTTGTTATTCAGCCTGTATGTGTCGTTGCCGCCTTTGTCGATTATAAGGAAATATTCACCTTCGTAAACATCGTCTCCGGCTCCTCCGAAAGCTATTCTGCCGTACTCGCTGTTCTTTACACTTTCCTTAGCGTCGTTCGATTTCAGGTATTCGATCAGGTTAAGAAAATTACCGTAAGAAAGTTCTCCCGCTTCGATCACCTTATCCGGCTGTATCTCTTTTAATGTCTCTTTATAAAATGTTTTGCTTTCGGCATAATATCTTCTCTCGTCAAGTCTGTTCTTTATCATCACGGAAATATCGTCATCCTCTGAACTTTCTTCGGGCTCCGCTTCTTCCTCCGCTTCGTTCATGTATCTTTCAAGCACTGTTTTTACGATAAGTTTCTTATCGGGATACTTCTCCCAGGTCTCATCGAACATCTTCACGATTTCAGAATGTCTTTTAATAAATTCATCCGGAGATAAACTTTTTACTTCGGCTGTAACGTCTTCGGCATTGAATTCTTTGTTAATAAAAGCAAAGTCTATCTTCGGAAATTCGGTGTAATCATCTTTCACTTTCTCAGGTACAGATACCTGAAGCATAGGATCGACGAACATTTGGGCAATGGTAGGGAAGAGGAAAAGCTCTTTGTCGGTCTTTACCGGAAAGAAGAGGTCGCTTTTGTCCATATACAGTTGTTCGAGTGCTGTGTAAATGACCGAATTCTCCGATATCAGCGATCCGATCGTAAATTCGTTAACTGAGTCCGGGGCTGCTGTTGCTTTGACGCTTTCGGAAATGAGATCGGCCTCTTTATTCTCAACATATTTATCCCTCAGGAGTTTAAGCAGCTTAGAATCCGATCTTCTGTCCAGGATTTTGATACGCTGTTTCAATGTATCGGCTTTCATATGAGAGTCGAGATAATGAAGTGCAGTATGCGAAACCAGCTGTAGCGAGTCTTCAAGCATTGAAACCAGCTCACGATCACCTTCGACGGTATTCATTTTCCCGTAACAGGCCGCGACCTGCCACCGTATCTTAAAATCAGGATCATTCTTATAAGGACTGACCACTTTTGCGGAACGGGAGTCTTTAAGGTCACCTATGCCTCTCATGGCGGCAGCTTTCACCCAGGCAGAGTCAGTATTCAGGAACTCTTCGAGGAATTCAAGTCCTTCATCATATTTCGACAAACCCAGAAATTCTACGGCAGTCCCGAAGCTTTCTTTATCCATTCGCCTGATCTCGTCTTTCAGATATCTTGCCGAATATTTCGGATCGATCTTAGAGAAAAGGTCTCTAAGCGCGTGATATTCCCTCGGCTGTCTCGAAGAGCAGTTTCCGACCAGAAACGGCACAATGTCCTCTCCGATGGCGATTATTTCATCCTTTGCGGGCTGGACATATTTCTGATGGTTGTGGAACGATGCCGATGACTTGATGAAAAGAGTGTCGTACTTCGATGTCGTGTACTGCGCGCTCAAAGTAAAGATCATGGCCAAAATAATTACTAACTGTGTTCTCATAATAACATTCCTGAATTTTTTACCGAAATTAAATAAAAATAAAAGAAATAGCAAAAATATTATACTTGCAAAATTACATTTTGAAGACTATTATACTAATCGTGTTTTTATAATTACCGCAAAGAAAATAACGGAAAAACAGATGAACATTAAATTATTACTCTTTATCTTTTTCGTAACGGCTGTTCAATACGGGCTGGACATTCTCCGCGTTCATACCCCTGACGGCAGTTTTCAGGATTATGAAATAAACAATATATCAAAATTGATTTTTACTGATCATAGCGGAGAAGAAAGTGTCAAGATCTATGATCCTGACGGAGAAATTACTGGCATCAACACCGGAAATATTGACCGTCTTATATTCTCGGACTGGTACGGTTATCTTGCCGCTCCTCTGAACCTGACTGTTCTGGCGGATTCTACTGTTGTCACACTTGACTGGGATGCCGTAGAGTCAGCAGATGATTATCTGATATTCCGCTCGGAGACCGATCCGTATTCAGGATTTGTCAAAATAGACAGTACTGCCGCTGACAGCTATATTGACAATGATCTGCTTCCCGGAAATAAATATTTCTATCACATCGTGGCCCGTAACGGACTTTTAATAAAACACTGAGGAAAAAATGAAAAAAATTCTGATGTTAGTGGCAGTTCTCCCTTTTATATGTATGGCCGGGAATCTTATAATCGAATTCAATGACGCGACCCCGAATTCAGAATTCAATTTTGATCAGATCGACTATATTGAGATAATGCCTTCGGGATTTATTGCCGTGACTCCGGGAAGTTTTGAAATGGGGCAGACAGGAGTTGCAGAACCTGTCCATACGGTGAATATCACGCGTAAGTTTCTGTTGGGTATAAATGAGGTTACTCAGAAAGAATGGTCTGATATAATGGGTGATAATCCTTCCGGCGGTTACGGGATCGGGGACAACTATCCGGTTTATAGAGTAAACTGGTATCTTATTTTAAAATACTGCAATCTCAGAAGTATGACCGAGGGACTGACTCCCTGTTATACCATTAATGGAACGACTGATCCCGCGCATTGGGGATCTCTGATGCCGAATGACTTTAATCCTGCATGGGATGAGGCAGTATGCGATTTCTCCGCAAAAGGTTACAGACTGCCGACGGAAGCGGAATGGGAGTTTGGCGCAAGGTATAACGATGAAAGAACATATCCCTGGGGCGAAACGGCTCCGGCCGACACTTTATGCAATTATGGAAATATCATAGGTTCGACCACTGTAGTCGGGAGTTATACTTCCGGAAAAAGTAGGCTCGGTAACTACGATATGTCCGGCAATGTCTTTGAATGGGTATGGGATTTTTATGAGGAGTATTCAGGTACAGAAGAAACGGATCCGAGCGGACCGGTTTCTTTAGTAGGCGGCCGACGCATTATACGAGGCGGAGGATTTAACTCTGATGTTTTGGATAATGTTTTAAAATCAGCTTCCCGCCAGAGCGCCTTTCCTTATAAGACTTATAATTATACCGATCAGTTCGGTTTCAGATTAGCAAGGACAAAATGATCAGGATAATGATAAAATTATTTTGCGAAGCTGTATTCCTTTTTATGTTGATTTCATGCAACAATACTGCATCTGTGAGATCGATAGACACTTCCTCATTCGGCAATATCAACATGATAAAGGAGATCGACGGGCAGGTGTATGTGCTCAACGCTACTACGTCGTCTGTGCATCTTCTCAAGGACGGGAAACTTGAGCTTTTCATTGATCTGAGAGTAAAGGGCAGGGATTTTCTTCAGGATTTCGATATTGAGGACGACACTCTTTATTATTCGAACACCTACGACGAGATATTCATTTCATCCGGCAGTGTGATAGAGGATACTCTAAAAGTAAAAAATCCAGACAGGATCGCAGTTTTGGAAAATCAAGTATACGTGACCTCGCGGAAAGCGGAGGAGGGATTTTATTACATGAAGAAGATCGATCCTGACACGAATATGATACTTAAAACGATACAGCTGAACGACGAACCGCTTCACGGACTTATGCAGGAAGATTACGGGCTGTTCAGGTACAAAGACAGCCTCGCGGTCTATAATCCGGTGAGGAAAAGAATAGAAAAATATGACAAAGAACTCGAGCTGAGGTATACTGTCGGATTTAAGGACGACTTAGAGTACGGCAATTTATATATATCAGATGACCTGATAAGAATTTTGTGCGTGAAAGATGATAATATCTCAGTACTTGAAATTCAAAGTGACGGCAGAAGATCAATGTTCGATACAGGAATTCAGTCGGAAAATATAGATATCGGCAGTTCATGCTTAACTAATAGCGCTGTATATCTATACGATTATATTGACGGCAGAATAATCATCCGCGATTTGAAGTAAAAATCCTTGTATAAATATTATTTGACTTTAAGGTTTAAAACATTATCTTTAGAAGGCTTTTTGAAATAAGTGTAAAAAACAATTATTAAATAAAATAGGAGACGGATATGCTAAGCACGAAACAGATAATCGAACTTGACGAAAAGTACGGAGCCCATAACTATCATCCTCTGCCGGTAGTAATTGCAGAAGCTAAAGGTGTAATGGTCAAAGATCCCGAAGGTAAGGAATACTTCGATTTTCTTTCTGCATATTCAGCTGTAAATCAGGGTCACAGACATCCGAAGATCATAAAAGCGCTGATCGATCAGGCCGGAAAGTGTACTCTGACCTCAAGAGCGTTCCACAACGACGTAATGGGAAAATTCCTTAAGAAACTTTGCGAATTCACAGGCTACGAGATGGCGTTGCCGATGAACACCGGAGCCGAAGCCGTCGAGACCGCGATAAAATGCGCCAGAAGATGGGGCGTCGAAGTAAAAGGGATAAAGAACGAGAAGCAGGAAATTATTGTCTGTGAGGACAACTTCCACGGAAGAACTTCAACGATAATTTCTTTCTCTACTGATCCTGACGCTAAAGTGAACTACGGACCTTACGCAAAAGGGTTCAAGATCGTTAAATACAACGATGCCAAAGCAATTGAAAAGGCGATCACTCCCAACACCTGCGCCGTGCTTATCGAGCCGATCCAGGGTGAGGCGGGAGTCTACGTTCCGGACGCAGGCTACCTGAAAGCCGTAAGAAATATCTGTACAAAGAACAAAGTTCTATTTATAGCTGACGAAGTTCAGACCGGATTCTTGAGAACAGGTGAGAAATTCGCCTGCGACCACGAGAAAGTAAGACCCGACATCATGACTTTGGGTAAAGCACTGGGCGGAGGCGTGATACCTGTTTCCGCTATAGTCGCCGACAAGAAGATAATGAAAGTTTTCACGCCCGGAACACACGGCTCGACATTCGGCGGATACCCGATCGCGTCAGCAGTAGCTATCGCGGCTCTGGAAGTTCTCGAGGACAAGAAACTTCAGAAAAGCGTACAGGAACTCGGCGAGTATTTCAGGACCGAAGTCGCCAAGATTAAGTGCAAGAAGATCGTTCAGGTCAGAGGTAAAGGACTTCTCAATGCCGTCGTGTTCACCAAAAACTTCCAGGCATGGGATGTATGTATAGCACTGAGAGATGCAGGCCTTCTGGCAAAGCAGACGCACGGCAACATCATCAGATTCGCTCCGCCGCTGGTAATTACAAAGACCGAAATGAAGAAGGCGATCGCGATCATAAAATCAGTGTTCGAGAAGATAAAGTAATGATACAATGTTAAATACGCAAAAGGGTGAACATTTATTCACCCTTTTTTTTATCTGCCCAGCATCTTTTCAAGCCTTTCGACATACTTTTCGAACGCTTCTCTTCCTGCTTCTGTCAGCCTGTACTTCGTGTTCGGCTTTCTGTCTATGAAAGTTTTTTCCGCAGTAAGGTAACCTGCTTCTTCGATCTTTTTGAGATGAATGCTCAGGTTCCCGTCTGTAGCATTGACATTCTGCTTCAGGAAATTAAAGTCGGCTTCCTCGACGCTGATAAGGACGGAGATTATAGCAAGCCTGATCCTCGAATGAATGATGTCGTCTAACAGGGTATAGTCAAATTCGGAGGAAGTCATACTATTTACCTGCTGAATTCATTTTCGACCTTTTATAATATCTGAGTGCCGGTACGATCTGAAAAAGTATCGTCATAAGAGCAAAGACAGGGAAAGTGTTATAGCTTTTCATATAGAAAATAATGACCCCGCCGGTCCACCAGCCGTAAGCTAATCGTGTAGTATATTTGCAGTCATTAATATAACCTGTAACATAGTAAGCCGTACCTAGAATAAACGAGATAAGAGGCGCGATAGCCATTGAATTGATGATGTATGAGTAAGGTACCATATCTGAAACTTCGCGTTTGAACTGTACGCTGCAGACAATACCTATTAATGTCATTGCGATCCCTGAAGCTCTCCATAAAGCGTTCTGTATCTTTAAACCGAAGGTTTCCGGAATGCTGTTCTTTCTCGTATTTCTGAATTTCAGGAATGAATATATCCATCCTGCGGCAAGGAGGACTCCCCATACGTAAAGAGCGTAGCTCCAGTTGTGCGTTAACCCGCTTATGTAGTTCACCATTACCCCGATAACTACCAGTGATCCCCATACGGCACCCGAGAGTCCGCTGTCATCAATTTTCTTTCTCGTATCCCGGATTATACTGCTGATAAATTCAAGTTCCAGTTCCGCTTTTGCTTTGTTTTCCATTTTAAATTCCTTACAGGTTAAGTTCAAATACTTTTATTATGATGTCGGCTTTTCCGTCCTCGGAATAATTCTGTTCGATCGGCGTCGAAGCTATAATATATTTTCCTTTAGACCTTATCTTAAGTCCGGTCAGCTCGGGAACGAACACTCTTTTGAGGAACCTGCCGTCTTTATCGAAAATATCGAATTCCTGTCCTTCATCGTTGAAGAGACTTTCGTTCACACCTGCCCATAAATTGTCTTTTCCGTCGACGAACATCTGGGTCACAACGCTTTTCAGGTTCGAAACAGGTTTGAATTCGATCATTCCTCCGGTGCTTCTTGTGAACTTGTCGAGGGCATCCTGGATCCCTTCCATATCCTCTTTCGATCTGCGGACCGGCGCGTATTTTTTCCTTATATCCAGTATCTTTTCACCGGAGTAACCGACCTTATGAATAATGTATTCGGATTTCGAGACGTCGGCTATGAAGATATCATTACCTTTTATTGCGGAAATTATTCCCTGATCGTCGGCATCGATCTTTTTAATGTCGAATTCTTTCATATTTCCGTAAAGCTTGTTTTTGATATCGAAACCTTCCGAACCGTTATAAAGGCACTGACCCATTTTGAACTCGCTCGTTCCCCACTGGCCTTCATAAGCTTCGCAGCCGAAAAGCGGTCCGGAAACGGTCATATAGAAATTCATTGCTCTGACGCTGCGGCTTGAAATGTTATGGAAAATTATGAACTTGCCTTCCATATCAAATTCCGTAAGCCTTCCGGATCCGTCGAAAACATAGATCTTATTCTGATCTTCCATGACGCTGATGTCGACAGGATTTCTCGGAAATTCGCCCGGTCCCTGTCCTTTTCCTCCGAATGATGAAATGAATTTACCTTTATTATCGAATTTTAGTATCAGAGATCTTTTATTGTCAACGACGAACAGATTACCTTTACTGTCGAGATCGGAGTTCAGATTGGATCTGTCGCCCGGAAAGTTAAGCACGAAAGAAGTGTCCGTCTCAGAGTTCTGAATCGTGTATAGTTCCTTTAAGCTGAATTTGAAGTCGGGAGATATTCCGGTCTTTTCGTTCTCGATCACTTTGACCCCGTTCTGTATAGATTCCGTGTAGGGCTTTTCCGACGAACAGGATATCAGAGTAATGATGACGGCTGTTAATAATAAAGTTGTGATTTTCATTCGGTTTTCCTTTAGTTTAATTCTTTCAGCAGTTTTTTATAGTCCTCATTTTGCGGATTTATCGCAATAGCTTTCCCGATCATCTCTTTTGCTTTAACATTATCTTTCTTAAGCTGATATATCATAGCAAGTCTCCAGTAAACGCTCTCGTGCTGAGGAAGTGTTTTATCCGGTTCGTGCTTAAGATATTCGGTAAGGCATTCGATGCCCCTGTCAAGGTTCTGACCTGAGAATACGGCGGTTCTTCCCACCTGATAAAGCGATTCAAGAGCCGAAGGGTCGATACTCAAAGCGGCTTCGAAAGATCCGAAAGCCTTATCATAGTCTTTCATTTCCTGATATAATATTCCTTTAAGGTAATACGCGTGAGTATTCTTATTATCTTTATCAATAAGACCGTCATATTCGGCGAGAGCCTTGTCGTACAGCTTTTCCTGAGAGTAGAACCTTCCTTTTATTTCGTGTCCGTCGGAAGGGGAGAGTTTTGAGATCTGTTCTGCGAGCTTCCATGCCTCGTCTTTGTCACCGCCGCCTATGGCGGGTGCGTTAAAATAATATGAAGCGAGATAATTATATGCCTCAATATTCTTCGGGTCCTTTTCAATGCTCAGTTTCAGATACTTCCTTATATCTGAGGAATACATTCCCTTGGTAAAGAAGTTGACGTTCTCCATGTCGGCCAGATAAGCTTTAGCCAGCCAGAGATACAGTACCGAGCTTTCTTTTTCCTTCTCGAGCGCTTTTTCGAACCATTCAATGGCAAGGTCGTATTTGCCGTCCGAATAGAATAATTTCCCTTTTTTCATTTCTTCCGATCCTTTGGCGGCGGACATTGTGATCATTAACCCCAGTACCATTGCCATTATCAGTTTCATCTTCATTTGTTTCCCCGTTGTTTTTTTTGTTTATATTTAAAGAACTTTAAAATTTAAAGTAATTTAAGAAAATCAAAACATGTTGTCAAGTATTTTGTTTCAATCCGGATAAAAATTTCTTAAATTTGTAATTCGTTGAAAAGATTAAAACCGGGGACTTAAAAATGAAAGACAGAACGACCTATTCCAATCCGCTGACAGAAAGATATTCATCAAAAGAAATGAGCTACATATTCAGCCCTGAATTCAAATTCAGGACATGGAGAAAGCTGTGGATCGCTCTCGCTGAAGCCGAAAAGGAACTCGGATTAAATATAACTCAGGAACAGATCGAAGAGCTAAAAAAGAATGCAGATAACATAAATTTCGAAGAAGCTGAAGCGAGAGAAAAGGTAGTAAGGCATGACGTGATGAGCCATGTACACGCATACGGATTGCAGTGCCCGTTAGCAAAAGGGATCATCCATCTCGGAGCTACTTCAGCTTATGTAGGAGACAATACGGATATTATACAATACAGAGAAGCCCTGAACAATATCAGAATGAAACTTGTATCGCTTCTTAGTAAGATGAAAGATTTTGCGCTGAATGAAAAAGACAGACCTGCGCTCGGGTTCACTCATTTTCAGGCAGCCCAGCTGACTACAGTCGGCAAAAGAGCGTGTCTCTGGATGAACGAGTTCGTACTTGACCTTGAAGAGATAGATTTCTGTCTTTCTACCCTCAAATTCAGGGGAGTTAAAGGTACCACAGGAACACAGGCGTCTTTCATGGAGTTGTTCGACAATGATGAAGAAAAAGTGAAAAAGCTCGATGATATGGTAACGGAAAAAACAGGTTTTTCCGCCAAATTCATTATCACAGGACAGACATACACAAGAAAGCTCGATTCCAGGATAATGGGTGTACTTTCGTCTCTCGCACAGTCGGCTCATAAGACCACGAACGACATCAGGCTGCTTCAGAATTTGAAAGAGATCGAGGAGCCGTTCGAGAAGAGCCAGATAGGCTCGTCCGCGATGGCGTACAAGCGCAACCCGATGCGCTCCGAGAGAGTGGCTTCGCTGTCGAAATATATAATGTCCCTTCACTCATCGACAGCTATGACATCCGCTACCCAGTGGTTCGAGCGCACGCTCGACGACAGCGCAAACAAGCGGCTCGCTATTCCGGAAGCCTTCCTCGCCGCGGACGCAGTACTGATCATACTTAACAACATTTTCGACGGACTTGTAGTATATCCCAAACAGATCGAAAAGAGAATCAAAGCTGAGATACCTTTCATGGCAACGGAGAATATAATAATGAACGCGGTAAGAAAGGGCGGCGACAGGCAGGAACTTCATGAGAGGATAAGAGAACTTTCGATGGAGGCGGGCAGGAACGTCAAGGAACTCGGCCTGGAGAACAACCTTCTGGAACTTATCGCAGCGGATAAAACTTTCGGACTTGATCTGGAAGAGCTTAACAGAATGACAGACCCGTCGCTTTATGTGGGAAGAGCTCCGGGACAGGTAATTGAATTCATAGAGAACACGGTAGATCCGCTTATAAAAGACCTTATATCCGAGCCTCAGAATTTTGAGCTTAAAGTTTAGCTAAAAATATGCCTGTCTGTTTTATGGTTCTGTAAGTGACGAAAAAGATATTAAATGTAAAATAAGTTAATCATGACCGATGTGCTTTGTGGAATTAAGGCTTTCAGGAGAGGTTACAAGTACAAAAATTTGTATTTTTTTATTTGTGAATAACCGTTGAATAACCTAAATTCAGTGAAATGCAGAACACAACAGGTTGTGTCTGAAACGGATGACGACAACAATATATTGTGTTTTTGAAAAATAATATAATACATAAGCATGAAAGGTAATATTAATGTCCTTTGTTCATCTTCACAACCACTCGCACTATTCCATTCTGGACGGACTGTCAAAACCTAAAGATATGGTGAAAAGAGCAAAAGAGCTCGGCCAGAAAGCAATGGCGATCACAGATCACGGAAACATGATGGGCGCGATCGATTTTTATCAGGAAGCCTTAAAGGCAAAAATCAAACCGATAATCGGTTGCGAGTTCTACATCGTTGATGATATGGGATTAAAAGACAAAAATGAAAAAAAACACCACCTTGTCCTTCTTGCAAAAAATAAAGCAGGATATAAAAATCTTCTGAAACTGACAACGGAAGCCAATCTTAGGGGATTCTACTCAAAGCCGAGGATAGATCGCAACATTCTCAAAGATAACTCCGACGGCCTTATTGCGTTAACAGCCTGTATAGCCGGCGAGGTACCTTCAGCACTGATCGGAGGAGATAATGAGAAGGCTAAGAATGCAGCCCTCTGGTACAAAGGCGTTTTCGGGAAGGATAATTTCTATCTTGAACTTCAGCATCATCCTGATATTGAGGAACAGGAAAAAGCGAACCGGGGTCTTATAAAACTCTCAGAAGAGCTTGATATCGGTCTTGTTGCGACGAACGACTCGCATTATGTATGTAAAGATGACGCGGCGATACAGGATGCTCTTATCTGTATTAATACTAACAAGCAGATAAGCGAGAGAGACGGCAGGATGTGTATGCTCGACGGGGATTATTCGATACTTTCGACGGAAGAAATGGAAAAGCATTTCAGGGAAACACCGGAAGCTCTGTCAAATACAGTAAAAATCGCGGATTTGTGCGATCTCGAACTTGAATTCGATCAGAATCTTTTGCCCAAGTACGATTGTCCCGGGAGTTATACTGAAGATGAATATCTTAAGATGTTGTGCAACAAAGGTCTTCAGTCGAGATATGGAATTGTAAGGGAGGAGAAGAACATTACTGTAGCTAAAGGTCTCGAAAAGGACCTTCCCATGCCCGTCGGTGACATTATCGACAGTCTCGATTTTGAGCTCGATGTTGTCAAAAAGATGGGATTTCCAGGTTATTTTCTGATAGTTCAGGATTTCGTGAACTGGGCAAAGAACAACGGAGTGTTAGTCGGTCCGGGAAGAGGTTCGGCCGCAGGTTCTATAATTTCATTTCTGACAGGCATAACGAACATTGACCCGCTTAAGTACGGTCTCCTGTTCGAAAGATTTCTAAATCCCGACAGGATATCCATGCCTGATATCGATATCGATTTCCAGGATGACAAAAGAGAAAAAGTGCTGGATTATGTAAGGAAGAAATACGGTACTGACAATGTTGTCCAGGTTGTAACTTACCAGACCATGGGAGCCAAGAATTCCATCCGCGACATCGGGAGGGTCATGAACGTTCCTCTAGACGATGTGAACAAAATATCCAATCTCATTTCAGGAAGGCCCGGCACGACCATTGAAGCTTCGCTTAAAGAAAAGGAATTTAAAAAATTCTATGAAGATAATCCTGAGTACAGAAATCTTATAGATATGGCTAACAGAATAGAAGGTACGATAAGGGGCACGGGTACCCACGCCTGCGCGGTCATAATAAGCGGTACGCCGGTTTCCGAGACTGTACCGCTTCAGTACCCTCCGCGGGAAAAAGACACGGTAATAACGCAGTACGAAGGAACTCAGCTCGACAAGATCGGACTTTTAAAGATGGATTTTTTAGGGATAAGGAACCTGACGATCATAGCTCAGGCTGTTGATTTTATAAAAAAATACAGAGGCGTTGATATCAATATCGACAGCATTCCTTTCAACGACAAAAAGACATTCAGGTTATATTCTAAAGGAATGACTAACGGAGTATTCCAGTTCGAATCCGACGGAATGAAAAAGTATTTGAAAGACCTTAAACCCAACAGATTTGAGGACCTTGTGGCTATGAACGCGCTTTACAGGCCAGGTCCTATGCAGTATATACCTGATTTTATAGACAGAAAACACGGCCGTAAACCTATATCATACGATCATCCTCTTATGGAAAAAAATCTGAAAGACACATACGGGATAACTGTCTATCAGGAACAGGTCATGCTTCTCGCCAGAGAGCTTGCCGGATTTACGCGCGGCGAGTCGGACAGTTTAAGAAAAGCTATGGGCAAGAAGATCAGATCGATGATGGATAAGCTCAAAGAAAAATTCATATCAGGATGCGCATCAAACAAAAATTTCACCGACCAGTTCAAGCCTACAAAAGAGTGCCCCGACATTGACTCTCTGAGCAGGAAAATATGGTCGGACTGGGAAAACTTCGCTGAATACGCTTTTAATAAATCTCATTCGGTGTGTTATGCTTATGTTTCGTATCAGACCGCATATCTTAAGGCGAATTATCCGGTAGAGTTCATGAGCGCGATGCTCAACAGCGTGAGGGATAAATCCGACGATGTTCTTAAATACATTGAGGAATGCGGCAACTTAAGTATAAAGATCGTACCTCCCGACGTGAACTTCAGTCAGGATACTTTCGCGCCTACTTCCGACGGTTCCATCGCCTTCGGTCTCCAGGCTATAAAAAATGTCGGTGGCAAGGCTATCGAAAATATAATTGAAACAAGGGAAAAGACAGGGAAATTCAAGAATATTTACGATTTTCTGGAAAGAGCCGACATGTCAAGGGTCAACAGGAGGATAGTCGAATACCTTGCGAGGGCGGGCGCGCTGGATTCACTCGGGCATTACCGATCGCAGATCACTGAAGCTTTAGACGTTCTTATTCCTCACTTTCAGCAGCTGGCATCAAAAAAAGCGGACTGGGACATAAGTCTGTTCGGAGAATCCTCGGATGAGGAATTAAAGGTATCGCATCCGCCCCTGCCAGCCGTAAACGAGTGGGATAAATCACTTCTTTTAGAGAATGAAAAAGAACTTATAGGATTATATGTTTCAGGACATCCTCTTGATAAATACAGCGAGGTCTTAAGGTCGTATTCAGTAAATAAAAAGCTCGATCAGGACAATTTTTCGAATGATGAGAAGATCACTCTCGGCGGACTGATAAAGAATATCTCCGTAAAAACTACGAGAACGGGAAAAGAGATGGCGACTGTCAGTATGGTAACGCTGTATGAAGATATAGAAATGCCCATCTTTCCCCAGCTGTACGAGAAATATAAGGATACTATCAAAACCGGTGAAGTCTTTTTTCTCAGGATCAATATCTCAAAAAGGGACGGTGAGTTCAAATTCTTCACTGAAGATATATTTACATACGATCAGGTTCTTGAAAAATTCGGATCGAGCACAAAAAAGATACGGATAAATATAAAACCTGCCGAGTTCGATGAAGATGCCGCGAAGGACTTTCTGGAGTTTGTATCAGTCAATAAAGGAAATAAAGAACTTTATTTCAGAATATCTGTCAACAACGAGAGTTTCGACCTGAAATCAGACTCATACAGGGTTACAGGCTCAGTTCAGTTCATTAAAGGTCTTAAAGATATGTTCGGTGAAGAAAGCATAGAGTTTAAATAGTTATCATATAAATCCCGCTGAAATATCTTTGCTAAGCAGATATATTTTCTTATATTATAGCTATGGAAAAAGATTGTTTCGGGAACGGGCATCTTTTCAGATATGAAACTGAACTTTATCTGAAGGGTTACAGGCTTATAGCCGGAGTTGATGAAGCCGGAAGGGGTCCACTGGCGGGACCTGTTGTAGCCGCTGCGGTAATTTTCAAACCTGGTACTGATATAGAAGGAGTCAACGATTCAAAAAAAGTGCCGCCCAAGAAAAGGGAAGAACTTTTCTACGAGATAAGAAAAAGAGCTTTGAGCTACGGGATAGGAATGATACCTAATTCAAGAATAGATGAGATCAACATATTAAGAGCGACTTTTGAAGCGATGAAAAGGGCGGCGGCAAGACTTAGTATTGATCCCGACTTCATTCTTGTTGACGGCCGGGACGCGCCTTTTTCCACACCGGATCAGATGAGCATAATCAAGGGCGACAGCCTTTCGTATTCAATAGCGGCGGCATCAATACTCGCGAAAGTTACAAGAGACAAGATCATGAATTTCTACGGGAAGATCTATCCGCAGTATAATTTCCAGGTCAACAAAGGTTATGCTACACCAGAACATATAGAAGCTATAAAAAAGTACGGCAGATGTCAGATACACAGGATGAGTTTCATGCTGAAGTTCGAAAAAGATCCCCAGCTTCACCTGCAGATATAGGGAGTTTATGATATATTTAACTGTAATACTTTTTCTCTCGGGGTTCATTTATCTGACTTATGTGGAGAGTTTCAGGACCGGGCTGGTCAGACTGAAAAGCAGAATGCCTGAAATTAAGAACGGTGATCTGCCGAAGGTCACAGTAATAATACCTGCCAGAAATGAGGAAAAATATATTTCTGATACCATCAGTTCTGTCATGAGCCAGAATTATCCCGCTAATCTGTTCGACGTGATCGCTGTGGACGACAGATCGACAGACAGCACTGGAAATATAATGGAATCAAGAGCGAAGATTTACTCAAATCTCAGCGTGATAAGGATCAAGGAAGTATCCAAGAAAATATCGCCAAAGAAGAACGCCATTCTAACTGCTGTCAGATCGACAGACAGCGAGATAATTATAACTACCGACGGAGACTGCGTTCACGATCCGAACTGGATAAGATCGCTGGTGGCTCCTGTGATGGGAAGTAAGAACGAGAATGTAGGTATCGTGGCCGGTCTGAGCGTCTTCGAGAAAAAGTATTCGGGCATTTTCGAAGAAGTATGGCAGAACATGCAGAACATCGACTATATTTCACATTCGCTGATCGCCGCAGGTTCGATCGGCAACGGCAGAGCTTTCACGGCCAACGGAAGCAATTTTCTTGCAAGAAGAGCTTTGTATCAGAATGAAGAGAACAATTTTAAGAGTGAACTTGCTTCAGGCGATGATTTTTTTATGATACAGGCCGCAAAAGAAAGTAATTACAGGCTCAGATTCGTGTTCAACCGGGAAAGCATAGTCAGAACAGTACCGGTAGATGATCTGAAAGGGCTGGTGGAACAGAGGGCAAGATGGGCTTCCAAAGCTACATACTCATCGGATTTCGTACTTTATTTCGGAATAAACACATTCATTTTTTATTCAGGACTTCTTACCGCGTTCATTCTCACTGTTGCAGGATATTATCCGGCTGAACTTTTCGCGGCGCTTTTTCTGATGAAGCTTGTACCTGAAACTATTTTTCTGGCTTACGGTTTCGGCAAGTTCGGTCTGGATCTAAAATTAAGATACTACATACCTCTACAGATATTTCACATACCGTTCAATATTTTCGCAGTACTTAAGAGCAAGTTCGCGGGATTCGAATGGAAGGGTACAAAATACAGGCAATAAAAGGGAAAGAATGACAAATCAGATAGTAGCTATCGTGGGAAGACCCAACATAGGAAAATCGACGCTCTTCAACAGGCTTACGAAAACGAACGAAGCGATAGTGGCGGATCATTACGGTGTGACCAGGGACAGGAATTACGGAAAAGTAAGCTGGGCGGGAAGATCGTTCACGCTTATCGATACGGGCGGATTTGTCCCGGAATCCAAGGAGTTCTTTGAATCAATTATAAGATCGCAGATCGAGATAGCCATCGAAGAGGCGGATGTGATTATTTTCATGGTGGATTCAAAGACCGGCATATCAGCTATTGATCACGACATTGTAAAGAAACTCCAGAGAACGGATAAAAGAATAATCGTTACGGTCAACAAGATAGACGAGATGAAGGACGAACCTTACGCCTCCGAATTCTATAATCTGGGTCTAGGTGAGCCTGTAGCTATTTCAGCCATGAACGGAAGGAATACAGGCGGTCTTCTAGACCTGATCACAAAAGATATGGCGCCCGACGAGGAGAGTGAGGTCGAAGAGCAGGATGTAAGGCTAAAAATAGCGGTGATCGGCAAGCCTAATGTAGGGAAATCATCTCTGATAAACCAGCTTCTTGAGAAAGAGAAGCTTATTGTTTCCGACGTGCCCGGAACAACGAGAGATTCGATCGATTCGGTACTCAAATATCAGAACGAGGAGATAGTTCTTATAGATACTGCCGGACTCAGAAAAAGGAAGAAAGTCAGAGAAAGCCTTGAATTCTATTCACTCATCAGGACTCTCAGGGCTGTTGAAAGAGCGGATGTCGTAATATTGATGATAGATGCCATAGAAGGTATAACCAAGCAGGATATTGACATTCTGTCCCAAGGAAAGAAACTCTTTAAAGGACTGATACTCGCAGTAAACAAATGGGACCTTGTGAAAGAAAAGGAAACTAATACTACAAGAGATTATGAACGATATATCAGAAAGGAACTCGACTGGCTGCAGTATCTTGAGATCAAATTCATATCCGTCCTTGAGAAACAGAGGATATTCAAGCTGCTGGACCTTGCCCGTACGATCAGGATGAAGAGGAAAACAAAGATCAGTACTCCTGAACTCAATGACTTTCTGAGCAAAATAACCAACTCATATTCGCCGCCTTCAGTGAACGGAAAGTTTATAAATATAAAATATATGACCCAGGTAGCGATCGATCCTCCGGTGTTCTCCTTTTTCGTAAACGATCCTGCAAAGCTGAAAGATAATTACAAGCGCTTTCTGGAAAAGAAAATGAGAGAGAAATATGATTTCAAAGGTGTGCCGCTGGTTTTTAAATTCCTTAAAAAATAAGGGGAGGTAAAACATGCTTAAGTTCGACAGAAAAAAAGTTCTCATAATGATAGTTGACGATGAGCCTCTTAATTTAAGGATTATAGACTCAATGCTTTCTCTGGAAAGTTATAATACGATTATGATCAAGGATTCCGTTGAAGCTGAGGATATGGCGGTTAAAAACCAGCCCGATCTGATCCTGCTGGATGTTTCAATGCCTGGCTTAAGCGGTTTTGAAATATGCAAAAGATTAAAAGTAAATTCCATGACCTCAAAAATACCGGTCATTTTCCTCTCAGGCCAGAACAGCAGCGATTTCGTCATCAAAGGTCTTGAGGCCGGAGCTCAGGATTATATTACCAAACCTTTCAGCGCGCCCGAGCTTCTCGCAAGGGTCAGAACCCAGATCGAGCTTAAGATCATGGTGGAGAAAATGATCGAAGCCGAGCAGATAAAAGCGCTTCATGCCGCAATGGTAAGTCAGAATCACACTTTAAATCAGCTTACGACTTCGATACTTGGACAGACGGAGATACTTGAGATCCTGATAAAAAAAGAGAACCTGTCATCAAAAATATCAGAAAGTACGGCTGAGATAGAAAAGGCCGCTTTGGGGATAGATAAGATAATTAAAAAATTCACGAACCTGAGCAAGATCAAATACGAAAAATATTCAGAAAAGACAGATATGCTTGACCTTGGAGAGTCTTTTGAAGAGGACTGACAGTTTATGCAGGGCATGATACTTGCGGCCGGCTACGGAACAAGGCTGAGACCGATAACCGATTCAATACCAAAAGCGCTGGTTCCATTATCAGGAAGGCCTGTTCTTGAGCACATAATTAGAAAATTCATTTATTACGGCATTGATAATATCATAATTAACTCTCACTATTATCCTGAACAGATAGAAAATTTTATTTCCGGATCGAATTTTAAGGCCGATATAAAAATTATAAATGAAAAAGTCATCCTGGGAACGGGAGGCGGCATCTTCAATATGCTTTCTGAGGTCTGCGACGATGATTTTATAGTTTACAATACCGATGTGATATGCGACATCGATCTTGAGAAGCTCATGCTGTTCCATAAAAAGAATGAGGCTGCCGCTACAATGGTCATGCAGGACAGGGATACGTTCAATCAGGTCATTATCGATTCGGAGGGTAATTTCTGCGGGCTTAACCTGTTAAAGAAGGGCATTAGGAACATTGTAAAAGCACCGGCGGGAACTTCATCTTTACTCGCTTTCTGCGGGATACACGCAGTGAATAAGAAGAAGATCGAAGCGTTCAGGCAGAACGAGACCGAATATTCGATAATTGACGTTTACCTCAATGCTGTTCGTTCCGGAGCGAAAATAATATCTTACAAGCCTGAATTGAACTGGTATGACATAGGTACAGTGGAAAAGCTGAAAGAGGCGGAAGAATATCTGAGATCGAATCCTTTACCGGAAATAAATTAATCCCTATAAAGATCGGAATAAATCTATTTTATACCCAGATACCACGATGCGATCGAGAAATATATTATGACGCCGGCAATGTCGGCTATTGATGTGACCAGCGGAGCGCTTGCGGTAGCCGGGTCGATCTTCAGTTTTGTAAAAATGAATGGAAGCATGAGTCCGACAAGGCTCCCGGCGACTACAGTGAACACCATGGATGCCGCCACTACCATAATTATGTCCGGCGCACGGAAACTCGCTATGATACTGACAGCCGCGGCCATTGTTAATCCAAGCATCAGAGATACAAGAAATTCTTTCCCGAAGAGTTTCATCCAGTCAGAAGTATCAACATCGCCGACCGCCAGGGACCTTATCATAAGAGTGGCTGACTGCGCTCCGGCATTTCCTCCGCTTCCGATCAGAAGCGGAAGGAAGAACATCAGCGAGACCATCGAATGTATAACATTTTCAAATCCGGCGATAGCCGCTCCTGAAAATACGTTCATGAAGACTAAAATGCTCAGCCACATTATCCTTTTGCTGTACATATAAGTTACGCCTGCTTTAACAGGATTCACGACCGCATCCTGAAAAGCACCGAATTTATGAAAATCCTCGGTAGTTTCCTCTTCCTCGACATCCATTACGTCGTCGAATGTGACGATCCCGAGCAGCGTGCCTTCCGTGTCTGTGACTGGCACTGCGGAATAATCAGAATCTTTAAATACAGATACGGCGGTTTCCTGATCATCGAGAGCACTAAGTGAAATGAATTTTCCGTCCATTATCTCCGAGATCGATTCTTCCGGTCCAGCCAGAAGGATCTCTCTTATAGTAATATCGTCAAGAAGTTTCCAGTTCGAGTCAACAACATAAATGACGCTTAAGGTCTCTGAATCCGGACCGAATTTTCTTATATGTTCGAGTGTGCGCGCAATTGTGAATTCAGGTCTGACTGCAATGAATTCCGGAGTCATGAGCCTTCCGATGCTGTCCTCAGGATATCCCAGAAGCTGCTTAGCAACGCTTCTTTCTTCTGGTCTCAGAAGCTGTATAAGTTTGTGGCTGAGCTGACCGGGAAGCTCTTCAAAAAAAGCGGTCCTGTCATCCGGATCAAGGTCATTCAGAAGGTTTGAAAGTCTTGTGGCGTTCTTTGCTAAAGCTTCGAGCGCTTTTTCCTGCCTTTCTATCGGAAGGTGCTGGAATGTCTCTTTCGCAAGCTCTCTCGATAAAAGACGGAATACAATTACCCCCTCTTCGTCATCGAGCTCATCTATGATCTCACTGACCTCAAAAGGTTCAAGTACTGCTAATTCTTCTCTAAGAACAAGCCAGAGCTTCTTTCCGATCAGTTCCTTTATTCTTTCAATTTTTTCGATCATATAACCTCCCCGCGGATCCGCAGAAAGGCATTTCAACCTGTGCGGTCCTGCTAATAAAACTCGTTACTACTGTGGTAAGGATCTTTTTCCATGTTTATCAAATACCTTAAAAATTATACTCTCAGCGTCGCTGAAACTCTTGCAGGATTTGAAAGAAGATCAAGTGCGTCCAATATGTTCGTGCATACGATCTTGGAATTGAACACGGTAGAAGGTGAAGCTCCTTCAGCCTGAATGACCGATATGCCAAGCGCTGCGTTCTTAACCATCGAAGAGTCGTTGGCTCCGTTTCCTATCGCGATCACATTATCCGCACCCAGCCTTTTCACAAATTCCTTCTTGTGCTCGTTCTGATAATGATCCTCTATTATAATTATATCACAGTTTACTCCGGCCGTTTTTTCAGCCGCTCCTCCGTATGTGTCGGCAGTAATTATATGTATGCTGATCAGCGCAGACAGCTGATTGAGTTTTTCCGCGACACCGGGTAAAAGAGAGCCGTCAGCTGCGAGAGTACCGTTGTAGTCAAGGACGAGATGCTCCGCATTGAGAATTCCTTCTCCGGGGATTTCAAAAGTGATCATAGTTCCTCCTTATTTGTGTATCTTTCTGAGAATAAATGTAAGTATGAGGCACAAAACCAGAGATATTCCGGCTATAATGAACGACATGTTGTGATTGCCGGTCTCCGCCAGAAGATACTGGGAAAGCCTGCTGAAGACCGAGCCTCCTAGCCCCCATGCTGACATGAGCACGCCAAAGTTAACGCCGAAGTTCTTCATTCCCCAGAATCCTTTAACAAAAGAGGGGAATATTGAAAGGTTCGTTCCATAATTAAAACCTATGAAAGTTGCCAGCAGAACGACAATAAGTGCCGGTGAATCTGAAGAAGCGACAGGTATGGAAACGAACATAAGCGCAGACTGAAAGATCAGTATTATGGACAAGGTGAGTATCCTGCCGATCTTATCGGATACCAGACCCGCAACGATCCTGCCGCCGGCGTTCCCGACAGCCATTATAGCCACTGCGATGAAAGCCGCTTCGCCCATGCTTTTCTTAGCCATTCCTGAAATACTCCCTATCACCATCAGACCTGATCCGGAACTTATGAAGAACACAAGCCACATAAGGTAGAAAGTCGGTGATTTGAGCATATATAGAGCATTGTGATTTTCTGCTGTATTGCTGTTCTTGAGTTTTAATCCGGCTTTTGGATCAACAGGAACATATCCCTCGGGAGGATTTCTCAGGACCAGAGCGGCTCCGGAGACTATTACGATGAAAGCTATACCGAAGATAAGCATCGAATTCTGCAAGCCGTAGCTTCTGACCAGAAAAGTCGCAAGCGGAGCTATATACACCGGCGCAAGTCCGAAACCCGATACTACTATTCCTGCAACGAGCCCCGACTTTGACGATGCGAACCATTTTAAAGCGGGAGGAGTGGCTGCGGAGTATCCGAAACCGATGCCGGTTCCTGCAAGAAGTCCGAATCCCAGTATCCAAACCGTCAGGCTTGTTGTGAAAGAAATGAGAATGAACCCCGATCCGACGAGAAGTCCTCCAATAAAAGCGGTAAGCGCGGGACCTTTCCTGTCCTGTATCTTTCCGGCAAGCATCATTGAAAATGCGAAAGCCAGTATACATACCGCATAGGGGTCGTTGAGAGAGGCTTTATCCCATGCAAAAGAACCTTCTACGCCTGATTCTATTGATCTCTGAATGCTGTCTTTAAAAATACTCCATGTGTAAAGTATTCCCAGCGCAAGATTTATCACCAGGCCGGCGGAAGCCATTACCCAGCCTCTGTTCTTGATCGTATCAGTTGTCATCTACTCCCCATATTTTTTAGTTAATTTCCTGCTAAAAATAAACAAATAAGCGGTTTTAGTCAACCTTAATTGAAATTCAACAGCAGCTGCACACCGATCTCAGTTCTGAAATAACCCTGTCTTTTTTAGTTTCTGATAAGTCAAGGCTGTCAAGGATCGCGGGATCGCTGATAATCTGCCTGCAAATAACAGTACCATTATCTAAAAGTATCTGTTTTTGAGCTTTTGTAATTGAATTTAACACAGTTACCGGGTAGATATTTTCCCTGTCAATTATCTCTTTCAGTCCGTTGCCGGAGGGATAATCCCATCCCAGTAGAGCAAGTCCGGAACATTCCGCGTATGAAATTGAATCCGGTGAGAACCTTGTGTTCGTTGCGACCATACCTTGAAAAACAAACCCCTCGTAGTCTTTCATTTTTTCGCGCTTTCTTACGATATCGTCAACCCTGGATCTTACATAAAGCGGTACCTGAACGTTCACGGTTTTATCGGAACTTTTGCCGTACTTGCATTCAACGATATACTGAGTTCTGTCTTTTGTTGCAATAACATCGACTTCATGATTTACGCAGAAACCGTCAACCGTCAGAGCAACTTCAGTAACATACCCCTGTATCTCCATGATCTTTCCGATGAAATTTTCGAACGGGTGTCCTGTGGGTCCGAGTTCCATTATTGCCTGTTTGAGTTTATATTTAAAAGCATGGCTGCGTTTCAGTTTCTTGAGCTGCGAAAAAGCCATATTGTATATTTTGCCTGTTGTGATCCCGTCATACAGGGATGAATTGACGATCTTTATTATTATGGAGATAGCTTCTCTGTCCGCACCGGATCTCCTGAGCGAACGCTCAAGTTTTTCAGATGAAAAAAGTTCAGTTTCACCGTTAGCTTTTTTTACAAATGCCATTGGACTCTCCGGGGAAAGTATTAAAAAAAAGTTTTTAGTAGCTGCCCTTAACCAGAACACGCCCCGCATTTTTCAGGACTAGAGGGTTGATCTGCTCATCATCAGGAAGATTTTTCTTTTTCAAATCCAGAATAGCAGTATCAACAGTAGAGATGTCATTATCTGAAGATATCTTTATATGCGTAAATTTATAACCGTTCATGATAGTTTTTTTAAGAGAAACATGGATCTCGCCGTTTAAGTAGGCAAGATCATTTATCAGTTCGTTAAAGGTTAAAAGAGGTCTGAGAACTTCTCCCGTAAGGCTGAAGATAGTTCTGTTTGTAACAACAAAAACGCGCCGTGTGTCAGCAAGTATGCTCATAAAATCAGGCAGATCGGCTATGATCATGCCGTTAAAATAAAGTTTGCCTTCAGTAACTGTTATAACATCTCCGCTATAATTGAACTGTTCGTTCTCATAAACACAACTTACTTCGGGATTTTTATCGTTCTGTTCGAACTGGCCGAAATCATTCATGGCCAGAGGGTGGATCATCGAAGTAATTGTGACAAGAAGTAGAGTTATTGCAGTTCTTTTCAAGATCGCTCCTATTGTTAAAGATCATGCCTGTTATGATTATATTTTATCTGTTTGTCCCGGAAAATTCGGCGGGACTAGTATATATAGCTATATTATGAATGAAAATCAATAGTTTTTTTAACAAAAAAATATAATGATTATTTGTGCGGTCTTTATCGCTGAATACACCTAAAACCTGAGGGACAGGCAGCTTAACCCGCCGTCGAGAGTTCCCGAAGGAATGATCTCTTCGATGTTTCGGGAGCATTCATTAAGCACATTCTTCATTCCATTGATCTCGCCGTTCCTTGCAGGTGGCGCCGGGATTGGTAGTTACGGTGCAGTGCGGTGTGCATACTGACACATACTCGATGAAAGTTGAGTCAGGAAAGCTGTTTTCAGCTTCAAGGATTTTAACTTTCAGTCCGCATTTCTCGAGCGATCTGATATAGAGATCGTGCTGCTTCAAAGCATTCTGATAGTCAGGTTTTCCAAGGTTCGCTTTAGTTATACCGTTCACCATTTCCGGGCACGGACGCCTGACGATCGCGTATTTAAAATTCTTTACCAAACTTTACTTCTTTTATAATGTTTTAAACACTACACCATCAGATCATTGACTTCAGACTTGGTCAGGAACCTGTACTCACCTTCTTTGAGCTTTCCGAGTATAAGGTTATTTATCCTGACCCTTTGAAGGCTAATGACGGTGTTTCCGACTTTCTGAAGCATTTTCCTGATCTGTCTGTTGCGGCCTTCTTTGATCACGATACTTATTTTGGTCAGTTCGATCCTTTTTACTTTTGCCGGATAGGTCTTTCTGCCTTCAATTATGATACCTTTCTGGAACCGTTCGATCATCGTGCGGGTGACTGTCTGTTCGGTCGTGACTATGTATTCTTTTTCTTTCTCGAACGACGGATGCATAAGTTTGTACGCGAAATCGCCGTCATTGGTGAGGAGCAGGAGCCCGCTCGAGTCTTTGTCCAGCCTGCCGACGGGATAGACCCTATCTTTAACTTTTTTCAGCAGATCGGTCACAAGCGGGGAAGAGGAGTCCGCCTGCTTTAGCGAAGTAATGTAGCCTGCGGGTTTATTGAGCATGATATAAATATAATCCGCCTTCACCGCTTCGACCTTACTTTCGTTGACCTCGACGGCGTCTTTGTCGGGATCGACCTTCGTGCCGAGTTCGGTGACTACTTTACCGTTCACTCTGACAAGTCCGTCCGTAATGAACTCCTCGCACTTTCTTCTCGAAGCGATCCCTTTGTCCGCCATGTATTTCTGAAGCCTGACAAGCTCAGCCATTTATCCTCTCGCCGGATTTAGTATAAACGGTCGAAATATAATCGATAATGACACCGTAAGCAATCCCAGCGATAAAACCCGGTGTGTCAATAAACCCTGTTGCTGAATAAAGCGAGAAACTGACGATGAGCCCGAGG
>DAIMKZ010000001.1:0-70952 GCA_036721445.1 Candidatus Delongbacteria bacterium | reverse complement strand
ATATCGTTGTACATATTTCTCTTTTTTTCGTCGAACTGATCAGATAAAGAGCTGAAAATTCTATGTTCAAAACGGGCAGAGAGAAGAACGACTGTCGATACCAGTTCTTTATCAGAATTGTTTTCTGTTAAGAATCTCGCTTTCTGAATGTTAGTCAATTTCTCTGATCCGGAAGGTATCAAAAGCATGAAATACTTTTTAATATAAAATACGTTTCTGTCAGAATCCTTCACGGCACTGATACCGATCCTTGTCTGGCCGTAATAAATAAATGCAAGAGATATTATAAGAGCAGGAATTCCAAAATGAGAAACCGTAATTCTTTTGATAATAGCTGAAGGGTCAAATTTCATGCTGCGCTCCGTTAATAGATCTAATTTATATACAATAAAACAATAATTTCATTCATAATCAATCAATTTTTAATTTTGTTTTTTGATAAAAGAGGCGTAAATTTATGCAAGCTCAGGAGGACGGTATGTTCCGTAAACTTAGATCATCCGACAAAGAAAAATTATTCAAATACCTTGAAAAAGAGAGGGCGTATAATCTTTTCATTTTCGGCGATGTGGAAAATTACGGAATGGAGACCGATTTTCAGGAATTATGGGCGGAATTTGAAGACGACGAATATATTGCCGTTCTGCTCAGGTATAAAAATTTCTGCATTCTGTATTCAGACGGGAATTTTAATGTAAAATGGTTCGCCGATAAGATCAGGAGCTACAAAGGCATTGAGGGAGTTTCCGGCAAAAGGGAGATAATTGAAGCGCTGTCTATCCTTTTGGACTATAAGAAGATCAGGCATCAGTATCTGTCCGAGTTGGAAGGTTTAGAAGACATACCGGAGGAATTTCTAAAGCAGGAAGTGTCCCTTGCAGTTCCAGATGATGCAGTGGATCTTTACGAACTCGAATCAAAGATAAAAGAATTCGAAGACTTCTCGAACTCCATAGAAAAAATTGAAGAAGCGCTAAGATCGGGAAGGTCGAAAACTTATTTCATCGGAGATGGAGGAAAGATTGTATCCTGCGCGTCAACAACCGCCGAGACTTCAAGTTCGGTCATGGTCATAGGTGTCTGCACTCATCCTGATTTTAGAGGAAAAGGATACGCGTCTTTCTGTACGGCGAGGCTTAGTTATGAGTTTCTGAAAGCCGGAAAAAGACCGTGCCTGTTCTACGACAATCCGGCCGCAGGCAAAATTTACCGCAGGATCGGCTATAAAGATATCGGGAAATGGGATTTAATTGTACTGTAAAATGATTATACCAAACGGTATAATACCAAAAGGTATAATTTGGAACTTAAGAATATTATGAGAGATAAAACAATGAAGGGTTAGAATGTGCTCAAGAAAACAAGTAAAAAATTAGAATGTATTCCAATAAAACAGCTAAATTATTGGAGTGTATTCCAATTTAAACAAACGAACAAGGAGAATTATGAATAAACAACGATGTCAATGGTGCCAGAACAACGGTGAGATATATATAAAGTACCACGATACGGAATGGGGAGTGCCAGTGCATGATGACAGGCATTTTTTTGAGCACATTGTGCTTGAGGGAGCTCAAGCCGGACTTTCGTGGATAACGATCTTAAAGAGGCGCGAGAATTACCGCAAAGCTTTCGACAACTTCGATGTGAAAAAGGTCGCGAAGTATGATGAAATAAAGATAGAAGAACTCGTTCAGGATGCAGGGATCATTCGTAACAGGCTGAAGATCAAATCTGCTGTCAAGAATGCGAAGGTTTTTATAGATATCCAGAAAGAGTTCGGATCGTTCGATAAATATTTCTGGAGTTTCACGGACGGTAAGGTTATAGATAATAAGATAAAAACCATGCGGGAAATTCAGGCAACGAGCGAACTGTCGGATACTATTTCGAAAGACCTGAAGAAGAGGGGTATGAGTTTTATAGGTTCAACGATAATCTATGCGATGATGCAGTCGGTCGGAATGGTGAACGATCACGAAATGAGCTGTTTCAGGTACAAGGAACTTAAAGGGCTAAAATGAAACTGAGATACTTAGGCTATGCTTGCATAAATATGTCGCTGGGAAAAACAACGAATAAAACATTCAGACTGTCGAACCTGAACCGGGAAAAGTATTTAGAGACTGTCAGCTACAACCTGAAGTCACTTGGAGATATAATCAATTGGAATGCTGATAACGGGATATATTTTTTCAGAATAGGATCGGAATTGATACCCTTTGCATCGCACGAGAATTTCAGTTTTGACTGGAAAAAAGATTTTGAGAAAGAGTTCAAAAAACTCCGTAAGCTGAAAGATAAATACAAAATGCGTTTTTCGATGCACCCGGGCCAGTATTCCGTGCTCAACTCACCTGACAAAAAAGTGGTGGAAAATGCGGTAAGAGATATTGAATATCATGCGGAAGTTTTGGGTTTGATCTCGCCTGACGACGGAAAGATAGTCATACATGTAGGCGGAGTTTACGGTGATAAAAAAGCTGCGAAAGATAGGTTTGTAAAGAATTTTTCCAAATTGTCTAAGAAAGCTCGGAGTATGCTTATTCTCGAGAATGACGACAAGTCTTATGATATCGCCGACGTGCTTGAAATTTGTGGAGAGTTAAAGATACCCGCGGTGTTCGATATCCTCCACCATGACTGCAATCCGGCAGAGGGAGATCTGTCAGGTCTTTTGAAAAGGGTCGTTGAAACATGGCGAGATGATGTGCCTAAATTCCATATATCATCAAGAAAAGGAGAGAAGGGGTGTCCTCACACAGATTTTATTGAACCGGAAGATTTTACCAGATTCAAAAAATTAACAGACAGCTTGCCTTTTGATAAAGAATATGATATTATGATAGAAGCGAAAATGAAGGATAAAGCGATATTAAAAATTATGGAAGAAAATTATGTTTGATCTTGTAAAGATCAGAAAAGAGCTTCACTCTATGGCCGAGCTTTCAGGGAAGGAAGTGAACACGAGAGCTTACCTGAAAAATATGCTTGAAACTATGAACCCCGATGAGCTTTTAGAGCTCTCAGGTTCTCTGATCGCGGTTTTTGACTCAAAAACCGCAGGCGAAAACATCGCCATCAGAGCGGACATTGACGCGCTACCGATCAGCGAAACGGGCACTTTCGCGCACCGGTCGAAAGACCCGCTGGTCTCGCACCTCTGCGGTCACGACGGGCACAGCACTATCCTGCTCGGTCTTGCCGAACATATCTCGCAGAACAGACCGGAGTCCGGGAAAGCAGTGCTTATATTTCAGTCCGCAGAGGAAACAGGTGAGGGCGCGAAAGCTCTTGTGAATGACGAAAAGTTCAAATCACTGGGCATACACAAAACTTTCGGGTTTCATAATCTGCCGGGGCTTGAGGAAAGCACGATCTATCTGAGGCATAACAGCTTCGCGTCCGCATCAATCGGTCTGGAGGTCAGGTTCAATGGGAAAACATCGCATTCATCACAGCCCGAGAACGGTATAAGTCCTGTGCCGGCTATTACAAGGCTGATAGAATTCGTTGAACAGCTTAAATCGGATCAAAAAGACATCTTTGGTTCAAAGATACTGATCACCGTAGTCGGGATGAAAGCAGGCAACAAGAATTTTGGAATAGCGCCTGATAAGGGTGAAGTGTATATGACGATCAGAGCTTATTCGAACAGCGATATGGATAAAATATCCTCTTTGATCGAGGCGGAGATAAATAAAATATCTTCTGATCTGGGAACAATATCGGAATACGAATACTTTGAATACTTTCCCGCTGTTGAGAACTGTGATGAAATGGTTTCCTTCATAGATAAATTATGCTCTGAAAAAGCATTCTCTTACGAATATCTCAAAGAACCTTATTTCTGGTCGGAGGATTTCGCATTCTATAATGAACTGACTCAAATTTGTTTTTTCGGGATTGGATCAGGCATAAAACAGCCTCATCTTCATGCGCTTGGCTACGATTTTAACGATAATATCATCAAAACAGGCGTCGAGATGTATAAAACGATCTATAATGCAAAACTTAAAGGAGCATAAAAGTGATGTTAGAGTTTACGACAAAAGAATACTGGCTCGGTTTCATTAATACTATTGTGGACTGGGTTGTAAAAGAAATCCCTGTCATGCTTGTTCTGATAATTCTTTTTGTAATTGCTTTGAAAATAGAATGGTTCCTATTTGACAAATTCAAGGCCGTTCTTCTCAAAAAAGCGGGTGAACATCATACAGGTGTACAAAAGGCTGAGGCAGAGAAAAGAATAACCACTCTGATGGGTATAATAAAAAGGCTGGGCAGGCTTGTGATCTGGGTCGTTTTCGGCATGATAATTTTAAGGCAGCTCGGGCTCGACATTGCTCCTATCCTCGCCGGAGCAGGTATCGTTGGTCTTGCTGTCGGTTTTGGTGCTCAGGAACTAGTTCGGGATTTTATTTCAGGATTTTTCATGCTTATGGAAGATCAGATAAGAAGAGGAGATTACGCTGAGATCAACGGAGTAGGCGGTATGGTCGAAAAGATAGAGCTTAGAACTGTAGTGCTTAGAGATATGACCGGAACCGTTCATATCTTCCAGAACGGTAGAATTAATACTCTTTCGAATATGACAAAGGAGTGGTCGGCGATCGTGCTTGAAATAGGGGTAGCGTATAAGGAAGATGTAGATGCTGTCATGAATATAATGAAGTCTGTGGGAGAAAAGCTTGCGACGGATCCCGAATATAAAGATATTATAATCGAGCCAATCGAGATCCTCGGGCTGGATAAATTCGGCGATAGTGCGCTTGTGATAAAAACAAGACTGAAAACCGTACCTATGCATCAGTGGGCGATTGGCAGGGAGTACAGGCGCAGGATAAAATACGCATTCGATGAGAATAATATCGAAATTCCTTTCCCCCACACAACTGTTTACTGGGGCGAGGAGATAAATCCTCTAAAACTGAATGTCTTAAAGGGGGAATAATGAAATCAAAATTCGAAAAACAGCTCGATAAGTCGATATTGAGCCATCTTGACGGAAAGCTCCTTCAGCTTGCCGAATTAATGATAGAAGACAAGGAGATAGAAGCTCTCCAGGATTATGCTAACACAGTTTCGATAACCAGGCTGAACTACAATGATCACGGTCCCGTTCATATGCGTAAAGTGGCTTCGAACGCGATAAAAATAATGAACATACTCAACGGTGCAGGGATCAAATTCAATCTCGAGCTTGAGAATTACGGAACATTTGAAGACAGCAGGATCGCGGTGTTCACGGCGGCATTTCTGCACGATATCGGAATGAGCATAGGCAGGGACGGGCACGAAAGAATGAGCGTAACACTGACTCAGGACAAGGTGAATGAGATAATGAGAGTTATTTATCCTGACGACCTTAGGATGCAGCTTGTAATAAAATCACTGATATTCGAAGGCATGATCGGTCACATGGGCACGCAGAAAATACACTCGCTTGAAGCAGGGGTCGTACTTGTAGCTGACGGCTGCGATATGGAAGGCGGAAGGGCGAGGATACCGCTTATCATGGAAAGCGGATCAAAGGTCGGAGACATACACAAATATTCATCCGCTGCCATAAAAAAGGTCTATCTCGAAGAGGGGAAAGAGTTGCCCTTGAGGATACAGGTTGAAATGACCGAATCTGCAGGTTTTTTCCAGATCGAGGAAGTGTTGATGAAAAAGATCAACATGAGCCCCGTCAAAAAGCACATCGAGCTTTACGCCGGTATAATCGGGCAGGATTTGAAAAGATATTTGTAAAAAGGAGTATTATGGACGCGATCTTAAAAGTTTTACTCGTTGACGCCTCGAACGGGTTTTACAAAGTCAGGCGTTACAAGGTCGGAGATTATTTCGGTCCGGTCGATCTCGGGATACACATGTCTGATAATTACAGGTCGCTCAACATCGGTACGGGACTCTTTGCAGGCTCAATTTTTCCAGGATCGAACAGGCTTATTTTTACAGGATATTCTCCGTGCTGGAGAGGTTTTTACATATCTTCAATGGGCGGGGCAGGGCTGGTCTTTGACAATCTCGGGATCAATATGGTCAGTATTGTGGGAAAAGCCGCTTCAAAATCAATACTCTACCTGAACAGGAATCACGGAGATGAGATCGAAGTTGAGATCGTGCCGGCAGATATAGAAAGCGTCTGGAAAAGCGGCAGAAAAGGGATATATTCTCTCATGGACCATACTTATAAACAGTTCGGCTCAAGATACGAGAAAGATCCGAGAATACTTGCCACAGGACCGGGTTCGAAGCAGACCGATTTCGGAGGCATTTGTTCAGTCCCGATTGTCAAAGGTAAGCTGACTTATGTTGATACATGGGCAGGCAGGGGAGGATTCGGTTCCAAATTGTATCAGGATCACGGTATAGCCTCGATAATTTACGGCGGAACTAAAGTTGATGAGGATTTCAGGGACAGGAATGTTGCTGACGAATGGTTCAGGCAGAAGTATGAGCAGAAGCTTGCGGCAAAGGATTTTGAAAGCACCACGAAATACCGTTTCGATCCCAAATTCGGCACGGGCGGAACTTTTGGAGTGAATTATGCTACTCTCAAAGGCAGAATAATAGCTTTCAATTATAAATCGATATACATGACCGAAGTTGAAAGGCTCGATCTGAATGAGAAATACATTTCCTCACACTATCTGAAGCAGTTCAACGAGGAGACGATCGAGAAAAAACAGCAGTCCACATGCGGGGAACCGTGCGCGGCTGTGTGCAAAAAAATGAACGGGGAATATAAGAAAGATTATGAACCTTATCAGACCCTGGGACCTCAGTGCGGGATATTCGACCAGAGAGCTGCGGAAATGCTTAATCACTACTGCGACACAATTGGGCTCGACGCTATAAACTGCGGGTGCGTTCTTTCGTGGTTCATGGAACTGTTAAATGAAGGAATACTCTCAAAAGATCAGCTCGGCGTATCAAAACTTCCAAAATTCTCGATCGAAAAATTCGATGTAGTAAAAGATTCGATGCACAACGCTGAACTCGGGATTGAGCTTATTGATTCGATACTTGAAGGGAAAGGCGATATTGATCTGTCGGAAGGAGTGAGAAAATGGGCAAGAAAGATACACAAAATGACAGGCAAAAAGATCATTAACAGCTTTGTTTTTATATCAAACGGAAGAAGAGGCTGGATGGCGCCGAACCAGTACTGGACACCCGGAGTTCTTGCACCGATGGCTATCATGGGCAAATACTACATGTATTACGGGAACGATTTTGTACCTCCGAGAGATCTGGGAAGATTCTGTGCCGAAAGACTGAAACAGGAACTCGTCCTCGACAACATGGGAATATGCAGGTTCCACAGAGCATGGGCAGAGGAAATGATGCCTGAGATAATCGGATATATATACGGAATGAAGGAAAAATTCAATTCGGCCGTTTCATTCACAGCAAGCAGGATAAATTCCCGCAACGCAACAGTATTTCTCGAATCGGAAAGAAATATTGATTTTATTCACGCTTTCCTCAAAAGGAAGCGGGATGTTGACGGCGAGAGCAGGGAAGATCTGAAATACTGGATTGAGCAGTTCGATAACGATAAGCATGAGGCTGCCTTAAACTTCTGGTTCGAGATCAGAAAAGGAATAGATGAATCTTTAATGGACTTTCAATAATCAGATCAGCGGGGGAGTTATGGCTACAGACAAAGATTTCGCGGATTATATACTCGAGCAGCTTGAAGGCGCAGGCGAAGTGACAGCAAAGAAAATGTTCGGTGAGTACGGAATATTTCTCAACGGGAAAATGACTGCAATTCTGGCTGACAACCAGCTTTTTATCAAGCCTACTGAAGCAGGCAGAAAATACATAGGCGAACCCGAAGAAGCTCCGCCTTACACAGGCGCAAAGAATTATTTTCTAATAGACAATCTCGATGACCCCGACTGGCTTTCCGAGCTTGTCAAAGTTACAGAGAAAGAACTTCCGCTGCCTAAACCGAAAAAGAACAAGAGATAAAAAAAGAGGATAAAAAATAAAAAAAAAGTATTAGTTGTTTCATGCGTAATTGCACTTCTTGTAATCGCAGGCTGCACGGCTGGACCGAATAATGCGATCACTTTTACTGAATTCACGAAAGAACCTGCCGGTTTCTGGTACGGGATTTGGCACGGGACGATCTCTCCGATCACATTTGTAATTTCACTGTTCAATGATAATATCGGAATATATGAAGTTCACAACAACGGAACCTGGTATAACTTTGGATTTCTGCTGGGTGTTGCCGCGACTTTCGGCGGAGGGGGAGGTTCTACAGGCTGCAGGATGAGAAAGTAGATCAGATCACAGTTTTTTATACCTGAGCAAAAGCGAACTGGTAACGACGCTGACTGAACTTAGCGCCATTGCTGTTCCGGCTATCATCGGGCTTAAGAGCCAGCCTGTCCAGGCATAGAATACTCCCGCGGCGACCGGTATACCCAATACATTATAAAACAGGGCCCAGAACATGTTGAGTCTGATCCTGTTCATCGTGAGTCTGCTGAGTCTGATAGCTTTTGAAATATCTTCAAGGTCGTTACGCATAAGAACTATATTACCGGTCTCAATCGCTACATCTGTTCCTGATCCCATCGCGATACCTATATCTGCTTCGGCAAGTGCGGGAGAATCATTAATGCCGTCGCCGATCATAGCTGTCGGGCCTGTTTCTTTTATCTTTTTGACTATTTCAGATTTATTTTCCGGCAGAGTCCGGGCATAGACCTGATCGATCCCGAGTATTTTTCCTATATTCTGAGCGGCAGTTTCGTTATCACCTGTTATCATGAATATCTTGTGCCCCGCCTTTTTCAGATCTGCAACGGCCTCAGCTGCGGTTTCCTTGACATCATCCGCGATTCCGATGATGCCTTGAACTCCGTCCTTTGAAGCTAAAATTACTACGGTCTTTCCTTCTTTTTCGAGCTTTTTTATCGTTTCCACTTGCGTGCTTATATCAATTCCGTTTTTCTGCATTAACGCCTCATTTCCAAGAAAATACGGAGTGCCTTCGATCACACCCGTAATTCCGTGACCTGATACCGCCTGAACATCTTTTGCAGCGTAAAGTATCTCTCCGCTGGTTTTTTCAAGTATTGCTTTTGCAAGACTGTGTTCGCTTTGTTTTTCCATAGAGGCTGCAAGGAGTATCATGTTCTTGTTATCTTCAACATCGATCATATCCGTTACGACCGGTCGGCCTATCGTAAGGGTGCCTGTTTTATCAAAAACGATGTTCTTCAGCCTGTGCGCAGTTTCAAGAGAATCTCCGCCCTTGAAGAGAATACCGTATTTTGCTCCGATCCCGGATCCTACCATGATGGCAGTGGGTGTAGCAAGTCCGAGAGCGCACGGGCAAGAGACGACAAGGACAGAGACGGCCGTCATTATCGCGAAATTGAATTCATACCCCAGCGTAAGCCAGATGACGAATGTAAGAAATGCAATTCCAAGTACGGCCGGAACAAAATACGAGGATATAAGGTCTGCGTACCTCTGGATCTGAGCCTTTTTACTCTGTGCATCTTCGACAAGCTTAATAATTCTGGAAAGAACAGTATCAGATCCGATCTTTTCTGCACGGAACTTAAAAACTCCGAACTGATTAACTGTGGCTCCAATGACTTTTGTACCTTCTTTTTTTGAAACCGGGACCGATTCTCCCGTTATCATGCTTTCATCAACTTTTGAACTTCCTTCGGTGACAGTTCCGTCAACAGGTATCTTTTCTCCCGGTCTTACGATCACAATATCTCCGATCTTGATATCATCGATGCTTATAAGTATTTCATTGCCGTCACGGATCACCGTTGCATTGGAAGGGGAGAGCTTCATCAGACTTTCTATTGCCTGACCGGTCTTTCTTTTAGCGACTGCCTCAAGGTATCTTCCGAGTATGACGACCGTGATCAGAACGGCACTGGCCTCGAAATAGTTATGATGATCGTGTGAAAGAACCAGAAAAACGCTGTAAAAATATGCTGAACTTGTACCTAGGACTACAAGAGAGTCCATATTCGCACTCCGGTTCTTTAAAGCTTTAAAAGCGCTTATATACATATCTTTCGCGGCATAGAACTGGACGGGAGTGGCCAGGAACCAGAGTATGTAATTCTGATAATAAAAAAGGGGATGTTCCATAAAAAACATCCCCAGAATAAAGGCAGGGAAGGCGAATATTAGGGAGAGAAAAAACAGCTTTCTGAACTTTAAACTTTCATCATTCAGGGCTTTTTTTTTACGCCTTCCTCTGCCAAAGAAGCCTTGTAACCCAGATCGTTTATTATTTCAATAATGTCAGGAACACCGATTTCCCGGTCATCTATAATCAAAGCGGCACTGTTCATAAGAAGATTCACTGAAACATCCTCGATACCCTTTCGGTTCTTCAGCGACAGGGTAACAAGCGATGAGCAGCTGGCGCAGTGCATTCCCTTTATATCTATATTAATGTGCTTTTTCAATTTGTCCGTCCTTTTTCCTTAAATGCAATATAACAATGAAAAGGACTTTGATGATATGATAAATGTTCTAATTCTTCATTCTTTCCATCAGAGCGGTCTTAACTATCTCCTGAGTAGAAACATCTTTACCTTTTTCTTTAATTATCCGGGCTACGGCAATGTTCGCATCTGCATTTTTGTATCCGAGTCTGACAAGTGCAGTAACTGCCTCAGAATTTTCAGACGAAGCTCCCATTACAGCTCCCAAAGCGGATATACCGTCGATGCTGCCGATCTTGTCTTTTAATTCGAATACTATTTTCTGTGCGGTTTTCTTACCTACACCGTGCGCCTGAGATATGAGCGTAACATCGGCGGATGTGATCGCAGAAAAAAGCCGGTCATATTTGATCTCTGAAAGTACCTGGATCGCTGTTCGCGGCCCTATTCCCGATACCGAGCTCAGGTGCAGAAAAAGTTCCTTTTCTTTTTTATCCGAAAATCCATAAAGTGACATATCATCTTCTCTCACCTTGAAGAATGTGTGAAGTGTCTGGACAGATCCAATGTCTCCAAGAGAAGAATATGTGTGCGATGAAATGATAACTCCAAATCCCACTCCTCCGCAGCTGATAATTATCCTGGACGGTTCTTTTTGAATTAATTCACCTGTAAGCATTTCTATCATAATTCTATCTCAGTTTGTTGATCTGCGATCTGTATTTGTAGGTCTGAATAAATGAAAGTGCAATTGCGACGGCGTCCGCCGCATCGTTCGGTTTGGGAACTTTGGTCAGTTTTAAGATCGAAGTTACCATGAACTGTACCTGCTCTTTCGTTGCATTTCCGTTGCCCGTGATATTCTGCTTTACCTCTCTGGGAGAAAATTCCATTACATCGAGACCGGCTTTCGCCGCTGCGACAATAGACACACCGCGGGCCTGACCGAGCTTTAATGCCGATTGAACGTTCCGACCGACGAACACTGTTTCTATGGCGAGGTGTTCAGGCTCAAGAGAAACAATCACTTCCTCTACACCTTCAAAGATCGTTTTAAGCCTCTGAGATATGGTTTCTGAAGGAGATGTTTTGATGACGCCGAGCTCAACAAGAGAAACCGCCCCGTCATCGCCCTGATCAAGCACGGCATAACCGGTGCACGAAATTCCCGGGTCTATTCCAAGTATTCTCATTATTTATCCATCGCTTCAACATCGGCATCGTCTATATCGGCATTGTTGTAAACATCGTTAACATCGTCCAGATCCTCCAGCGCTTCAAGGAGGCTGATCAGGTTTTTGACTTTATCTGAAGGTACTTTAACCTCGTTATCTGCGATCATGGTTACTTCGTTCGATTCGAATTCATATTTCTTCTCGAGCTTGTCGCATACCGATAGATAATCCTCGAAGGCTGTCGTTATAACGAATTTATCATCTTCTCTCACCATATCTTCAGCTCCGGCTTCCAGAGCGTCCTCAAGTACAGCATCCTCGTCTTTTCCTTCAGCGCTGATTATTATCTGTCCGATTTTTTTAAACATCCAGCCGACGGATCCGTTCTCGCCCAGATTTCCTCCGAACCTTGTAAAGAGGTGGCGTACTTCACCTACGGTTCTTACTTTATTGTCAGTCATAGTTTCAACGATAACCGCAACTCCTCCCGGGCCGTAACCTTCATAATTGATGTCCTCATAGTGGATACCCGGAAGCTCTCCGGCACCTTTCAGCTTTGCCTTAGTAATGCTTTCCAGGGGAACATTCGCTGATTTGGCTTTCATTATCGCAGTTTTAAGCCTTGGGTTTGCGCTTTCATTACTTCCGCCAAGTTTTGCAGCCGTCATCACTTCTTTCAGATATTTAGTGAAAATCTTGCCTCTCGCCGCATCGATCTTTTCTTTCTTTCTTCTTATCGTAGCCCATTTGGAATGACCTGACATATATACTCCGTTATATTTATTCTTCTGAAGTTATTTCAATGACCTCAACATCCAGTTCGCCGGCAGGTATATTTATGATAAATCTTTCACCTGCCTTTTTACCGAGCAGACCTTTTCCTATTGGAGAGTCCGCAGAAATCTTACCTTCCACAGGATCGGCCTCAGCCTGTGATACAAGAGTGTAGACCAGCTCTTTATTTCTGGTATGGTCTTTTATCTTTACGGTATTTAGAATTCTGACAACTTTGTTATTTGATTTACCCCTCTTGATTATCTGGCTTTCAGCTATATATTTTTCAAGTTCATTGATCCTGATGTCAATGTTGGTCAGGTCTTCTCTTGCCGCTTTGTAATCTCCGTTCTCCCTCAGGTCCCCGAGTTTTCTCGCGTCTGTAACTCTTTTCAATATAGAAGATCTTTCAACATGTTTGAGGTTGTATAGTTTTTCAACAATTTTTTTCATCCCTTCTTCAGTCAGGTAATTCATAAGATATTCCGTCCGGTTAATTCTTAAAATTTTATTTTAATTGATGATCACTCTTATAGTCAGTTGCTCTTGTAAAGCTCCTTCCTTTTCGTGACTCTTTCCAGATAATCCCTGCCTTCTTTCGGAACATTTTTCTCGGTAGTAAGAATAGTATAAGTTTCCTGTTCAGATTTATCGATGAGTTTATGGGTTTTATATGCCTTGTTTAGAATAGTTCCCATACCCTGATTATATGACGAGATAGCGTAATATTCGTTTTTCAGTTTGCTGCTTGTTCGTTTGAAATTTTTATTTTCGTAGTTGGTCCACCATTTAGAAAGCCATTTTACATACCAAGTACCCATTCTAAGATTATTTTCAGGGTCGAACAGGTATTCTGATTCAACGATCTTGTCTGTCCCGAAAAGAGCTTTGTGTGCATCTCTTCCTGCCTGAGATGGGATTATCTGCATCAGTCCGCAAGCCATAGGCGTTCCGTCGGGTCTTCTTGAGAAAGCCTTGGGGTTGAAAGCTGATTCGGTATGTATCAGAGCCATAACAAGGGCTGCTTCCACATCATTTTTTTCACTGTAGCTCTTTATTAGATCTATGTAATTCTCCGCTCTTTTCTGAATACTGTTAGGTACCATCTCAAGACTGACGGAGTATTTTGTTCTTGCCTTGCCGTCTTCACCGACAACAACTTCTTTTTTTACCTGATGCTTTACTTTTTCCTTAACGAAGTCTTTACTGTTTGAGGAGTCGACAGTTTTAACTATCTTTTTTTCCTGCTTTGCTTTTTCTTCTGCCAGCTTTCTTTTTTCTTCCTGTTCTTTTTTTCTTATTTTTTCCTGTTCTTCCTCGATTTTTTTCATTTCGGCAGCTTTCTTTTCTTCAGCAAGCTTTTTCTCCATCGCCTGTATCTCAAGTTCCCTTTTTCTTTTTTCCAGCGCTTCTTTCTGAGCCATGTTCTTTCTTTCTATTTCTGCTCTCTGCTCTTCGAATTTCTTTTCCATTTCCAGAAGTTTTTTCTGATTCTCATCGTCTGACTTTTCAAAAGCGATCTGGCCTTCCATGAATTTGTTGTCGGTACCCTCTTCTTTCTCGTTCAGCAGTATTTCAAGCTGTTTTTCTATCAGTATTTCAGCAGCGGCAGGATCGTCTCCTTCGACCAAAGCTGCGATCTCTACCTTGTTATTATCAAAATCCACCCGGCCCAGAGAGTTCAGATCATTACCATAATTCGACCATACTTTAGGTGTTGTATCTGAAAATTCACCCCACTTCTGCCTTACACCCTTCACATACTCTGCCCACTCTTTTCTTTCTTTCTCTACTCTTGCTTTGTAAGCATCAAGCTCGGCATCCCTTTCCTGCTTCCACTGGTCAATATCCTGCTGCTGCATTTTCTTATATTTTTCCAGTTCTGATTCCTGTGAATGCAACAGTACTGAAATAATAAGTACAAAAAACAATTGGACCGATCTTCTCATGATGCTCTCCCGCTTTATTTTAGTATAAACAGCAGGGGGATGTTCTCCCGAGCCGTTATATAAATTAGCGAAAAAAAACATAAAAATCAACTTAATTATTAACAACTATTTTTTTGACTATCCGAATATTTATCTTGCCAATGAGAAAATAATGTATTAAATTTATTCGCCGTGGTAAGATCCATGAGCAGAGAGGTTTTACAGTCGGACTGATTTAAGACTGAGACCTGCTCTTAAACAAATTTTAATTAGGAGGTAGCAAAGATGGCAGAGCGCGAAACTGGTTCTGTAAAATGGTTCGATTCTTCAAAAGGATACGGATTCATAACAACCGACGGCGGAAGAGACATATTCGTTCACTATTCTGCGATCAAGAATGAAGGATTCAAAACTCTTCAGGACGGACAAAAAGTAGAATTCGAAGTGATCGAGAACGACAAGGGTCCACAAGCTCAAGACGTAAAAACTATATAGATCGAATCATCGAATATAGTACAAATGCGACGGAACCCGTCGCATTTTTTTTAAAAGGAGAAACAACATGAAGATACTGATACTCAGATTTTCATCGATGGGAGACATCCTGCTGGCTACTCCGGTGCTTGATGTTCTTAAAAAAGAATTTCCCGATTCGCAGATTGACTGGGTTATTTCAAAGAAATACTCCGATGCTCTCAATACTAACCCTCTGGTCAACAGGCTTATGGTGTTTAAAGACAGAGCCGGGCTTAAAAAGATCAGAAAAGATATATCCAGGACACATTATGATTTTATTTTTGACCTTCATAAGAATTCAAAAACGAGGTACTTGACAAGATTCAAAAAAAATGTTTTTTCATATAACAAACGCGTTATCGAGAGGTTCCTTCTGGTGTGTTTTAAGAGAGGATACAAGGAAATAATTCCCGCCACAAGAATGTATTTCGCTGCGCTTGAGAAAGCAGGGATCAAGACACCGGCTAAATGGAAACTGAAGTTCGGGATAGACAAGGAAACAGAACTCGAAACAGTTCGCAGGTTCGATCTTCATAATACGAATTATATAGCTCTTATACCGGGAGCAAGTTATTACACAAAAATGTGGCCCAAGGAATATTTCAGAGAACTTGTAAGAAAGATCACCCTCTCAAAAACTGTGAGAAGGAAGATATTTATACTCGGTAAGGGCAGCGAAGAAGAAATGATAGGGGAGTATATTTCAGATGAGAACAGGTCGGAATGTGAAGATCTTACAGGGAAGCTCGATCTTCAGCAGACTGCAGCAGTACTCAAATTCGCCGATCTCGTAGTTACCAACGATAACGGCCCGATGCATCTTGCGGAATGTTTTGACAAAAAGATACTTGCCATTTTCGGAAGCACAACTGAAGAATTCGGTTTCTTCCCTTACTCAGTGAACTATCAGGTGCTTCAGACGGATCATCTCAAGTGCAGACCATGCACTCACTTCGGACGAAAAAAATGTCCGAAAAAACATTTCCGCTGCATGATGGAGATTTCGCCGGATAATGTTTACGAAAAAATATGTGGAATGTTGAATGCCTGAAAGAATTATTCTTACATTGCTGATGATCGTACTGTCCTTTGAAGTTATCTATGTCGTCTTTCGAGCCGGCCTGTTCACTATCATAACCACCCCGCTGATAGCGGCCTCAGTCGTTTTATCCTGTTATTATTTCGTGACAGGTGTCAGCCTTACAGGTTTTATATCGCTTTCTTCTCTTTTACTGCTTCTTACAGCTAAGAAGTTTCTGAAAACCAAATTATACGAAAAGCCTGATTACAGATACCTGCTGATCCTGACCGGTGTTCTTTTATATCACCTGAAATAAAAAAGGGCAGTCAAAAAAACTGCCCCGATAGATAGATATTATGTTTATTTCTTCATTTTCATGTTATGTTTCATAAATCCCTGTCCGCTGTGAAGTTCTTTGAATTTTTCAAGCTGTTCTTTACTCAGTACTTTTGTGATCTCTGCCATTTCATCGATCTTTGAAAGATTCTTTTTTGATCTGATCTCCGACATCTGCTTTACGATCTTCTTAGCTTCTTCAAAATTCATATTCCTCATTGCTTCATGTTTATCTATCTTAAGTTTCTTAAGATCAGCTTCCATTCCGATCTCGTTCTTCTCGTATTTCATTTTGATCTGGTGAATTTTCTCGGACTGATCTTTTGAAAGACCGAGCTGTTCCATCATTGCCGGTCCGCAGTTTTCTCTTCCCATTCCGCCTTTTTTAAAACGGCTGTTATGGTCATTACCCATTTTATGACCCATTACACCGGGTCCGTTTCCAGTACAGTTTTCCATATTGAATCCCGGTCCCATACCCGGTTTTGAAGTTGCCGGAGGAGTGGAAGTTTCCTGTGCCGAAGCTGCGATCAGAAGTGCTCCTGCCAGTATCAGCGTCGTTAATAGTTTTTTCATTTTGATCTCCTTTTTTTTGTTTGCCTTTTGGTACAGTGAACGCATCTGCAACAGATTTATTTTAAATGTTTTGAAAAAAGGACGGATTATTCTTATTTTTCAGTTAAAATCATTCGGAGATTAAATGACTGAGTTCGAAAAATATTTTATACCCGTGTACAAAAGAATAGAAAAAAGGATTACCGGATCCAAAGGATGTTACCTGATCACAGAAGACGGGAAATATCTCGATATGTTCGGCGGGCTCGGAGTAAATGCACTCGGGTATAATGTATCTAATGTAAATAACGCGATAGAAGCTCAGCTTGAAAGATTCAGTCATCTGTCAAATTATTTTGAGGCTGAACCTGTCGGGAAACTGGCTGAATATCTGGTTAATAATACCTTTGCGGAAAAAGTATTCTTCACAAATTCCGGTACAGAGGCCATAGAAGCAGGAATGAAACTTATCCGTAAGTATGGAAAGGCAAACGGGAAAAACACTATCATTACTTTTTCACAGGCCTTCCACGGAAGGACTTTGGCCGCCGCGTCAGTGACCGCCCCTGACAACTCATCACCGTATAATTTCCCCGGAGGCGTTCCAAATGTAATGACTCTCAAATTCAACGATACAGGTGATCTCGACAAGATCAACGGAGATACAGCCGGTGTTTTCGTTGAATTTATTCAGGGTCAGGGCGGTGTTAATGTCGCGGACGGTGAGTTTGCGCGCAAACTCAGCGAGAGAACCGCGAAGTTCAAAGCTGTTCTTATGGCTGACGAGATACAGTCCGGAATGGGAAGGACGGGTAAATTGTTCAGCTTTGAACATTTCGGGATAGTTCCCGACATCGCCGTAACTGCCAAAGCTATAGGCGGGGGCCTGCCTCTCGGAGTTCTGATGGCAGGCAGGGAGCACTGCGACATTCTGGGTTACGGCGAGCACGGTTCTACATTCGGCGGCAATCCGGTCTCCTGCGCCGCCGGGCTCGAAACTATAAAAACGATAAACCGCAAGACTTTCCTGGAAAATGTCAGTAAAAAAGGCGGCATGCTTGTTGATGAAGCAGTGGAATTAAGGAATAAACATCCGGAACTTATCGGTAGAATATCCGGTTTAGGATTGATGATCGGAATAGAAATACTGAGAAACGAGAATAAAATTTCAGAATTGTTTCAAAAAGAAAAAATATTCGTGAACATGACGCAGGGAAACATCCTGAGACTGCTTCCTCCACTTATTATTAATGAAGGGGAAATAGAATTATTTATTTCTGCATTTTCTAAGATTCTGAAGAACATCTAGTTTTTATCAATAGAATATTTCTCCAATATCCATATTATAATAACCCCGGCAATCATCAATGATACTGCGAGAATCACTTCCAATGAAAACGATTCTGGTAAAAAATAATTGTAGCCTATCACTTTTTCTTTTCCGTTCTCGAATACTTTTGTGACAGCATCCTTCCAAGGCCACAATAAAGTTAAAGAACCCAAAATGAATCCTGAAAGAAGGGCTATAGTAAGATCCCTGAATTTTTTAAATACCCATGAAAGGACATGAGAAAAAGCAATTATTCCGGCTGCAGCACCAAGGAAAACAGGTATAAGAACATGTAAGTTCACTGTTTTGACCGACTGGATCATTACAAGCTCGTAATTACCCAGAAGGATCAGCACGAACGACCCCGAGAGACCCGGCAGTATCATACTGCATGTAGCCACGATACCGCAGATGAATAAATATAGATAGGATGAATTTTCCGATGCCGGATCAAATACATTAATGATGAGTAAGGCTATTAAGGTTCCGAGTATTAGAGATAATACTACGCCCGCATTCCATTTACTGATCTTTTTCGCGACAAAATACACAGATGCCAGGATCAGCCCGAAGAAAAAAGACCATACGTATTTCGGATAATTCTCGAAAAGTGAACCCAGTAGAAAGGACAGTGCGAAAACTCCCGTACCTGCTCCTCCGAATACCGAGATCAGAAAGTAAAGGTTCGTGTGTTCTGTAAAATCTTTAAATTTTCCGCTGAAAATGAGTTTTACAGCCTTAATGTCAAAAGATTTTATAGAATTTAAAAGAGTTTCAAATATTCCCGTGATCAATGCTATCGTTCCGCCTGAAACACCGGGAATAATATTTGCGATACCGACACCGATCCCTTTTAAGAATAAAATAAAATATTTATTCATCATACCCTCTCCCTATCAGAGGTACGAACATGCAGTCGATTATCTCCTCTTTAATAAAGCCGGTTTCCTCTTTTTTTATTCTGAACAGCTTATGGTAATTCTCGTGCTCAAGAGGTATTATCAGCTTTCCTCCCGGTTTAAGCTGATTTATAAGTGACTGAGGAATTTCTTTTGCTCCGGCAGAAACAATTATTCCGTCATAAGGCGCTTCAGATTTCCAACCCAGAGTTCCGTCTCCTACAAAGACCTGTATGTTTTCTATTTTCAGTTTTTGAAGATTGTTTCTGGAAAACCCGACAAGTTCGGGGATCCTTTCGACAGATACTACATATTTACAGAGTTTTGAAAGTAACGCGGACTGGAATCCGGAACCTGTACCTATCTCAAGAATGACTTCATCTTCAAGAGGTCTCAACATCTGTGTCATGAGGGCAGTAATATAAGGCTGAGATATAGTCTGTCCGTATCCTATCGGCAGAGCGGAATCGTCGTATGAGTGCTCAATATTGTCCTCGGGAACAAAGATATGTCTGGGAATTTCCTGGAAGGCTTTTAGAACTCTTTTATCAGCTATACCTCTTTTTTTTAGCTGATTAGAGATCATTTCTTTTCTGGCAAAATCAAAATTGATCATTGTATATCACATCCCCGTAAAAAATTCTCTCCTTTAACCCGTGACCGTTATTAATTATCAGACATCCCAGGTCGTCTATTGAATCTATAACACCGCTTGTAGCTTTTCCTTCAATGCTGACAGTAACAGGCCTTCCTTTTATATCAGCTTCCCTGAACCATATCAGAGGTATATCGCTCGCTGTATTCGTACAGTACCTTCTGTACACCATGTTAACAGATTCGACGAGCTCATTTTTAATTATTTCAATATCAGGCGGATCAACTGCTTCTGATTCGACTGAAGTGTAAGGATAAGAGATATTTCCCTTAGGTATGAAATCCATAATGTTTATTCCGATTCCGATTATTACGCATTCTTTTGAATATTCGGATAATATTCCGCATATCTTTTTTCCTGATACCGTCACATCGTTGGGCCATTTCAGAACTATTCTGCCGGAGTCGATGTATTTTGTGAGCATCATTTTTACTGCCAGTGAAAACAGGAATGACAGCCTTATGGCGTCTGAACTCTCGTAAATATTTTTGATCAGGAATGAACAGAAAATGCTTTTACCCGGTTCGCCGTACCAGCTTCTGCCGAGCCTGCCCTTACCTCCTGTCTGATCTTTTGCGAAAAGAACTGTACCAGTATTCAGGTCATCGGAATTTTTTTTCAGATATGAATTTGTAGAATCCACTTTTTCCAGGTCTATTATATGTGTAAAATTTTCGAGTCTCATTATTTTCGTCCTTTATTCAGTTTCAGTACTGTCTTCCTCGTTGTAAAATCTGCTTTCCGCGTCAAGTTCTTCAAGCAGATCGATTATTTCGTCCACATTCTTCTTTGATAGAGCAGGGAGTACAGGAGTTCCTTTAATAAATGAAAGCGGGGATGTATCCTCTTTCAGCATTGTTGTTTTATTTCTGCTCTTTATCTTCATAAAACCGTCTTTTTTTCAAATTCGTTTACTACTTTGATGAAAATATTCTCCATGTAATATTCTCCTGTCTGCTCGCGAAGGTTTTCTATTGTTCCTACCGCAAGCAGTTTTCCGTTGTTAATGATCCCTATTCTGTCGCAGATCTTTTCCACTTCCCCCATATTATGGGAAGAGAATATAATAGTTTTGCCCTGATCTCTAAGGTCTTTTATGTAGCTGTGTATCTTCTGAGAAACGATTACATCAAGTCCGGAACTGGGTTCATCAAGGATAAGAACCGCTGGATCGTGAACGATCGTTCTTGCGATAGAAGTTATCTGCTTCATACCTGTTGAAAGTTTTTCAGAATAAGTGTCAGCATATTCACCTATACCAAAATAGCTTATGAGCTGTTCGACCCTTAAAGTTATCTCGCTCTCAGGATAATCGTTAAGCTCGGCAAAATATCTTATGATCTCTCTTGGCGACAGCCTTGGATATAAAGCTGTATTCGAAGACATGTACCCGATAGACCTTCTGACATCCTCAGGGTTTTCCGAGGTGCTGAATCCCGCGATGCTGATATAACCTGAATCCGGCTGCATCAGAGTAGCCATCATTCTTAAAGTCGTAGTCTTTCCCGCGCCGTTCGGTCCCAAAAGTCCGAACACTTCGCCTTTATAGGCGGTAAAACTTATATTGTTCACAGCCTTTACAGTTCCTCTCTGAGGATCATAAAATTCCTTGTTCAGTTCTTTTATAGTTATCGTTTCTTCCATCTTGACCACTTTGTTTTTATTTTTTTTGTTATGGATGAGCCTGAATAACCCAGAAGCACTTCCTCTTCAACGAGGAACGGGAAGAAAAGTTTATATATTATCACAAGCCACAGGATCGAAAATAGAGCTGTTTCGGCCATGAAAATCAAGTCGGTATTGTTCTCGATCAGCAGTTTCAGACAGAAGGATATGTTCAGAACAGGCGTCGCAGCTATGAAAATATTGGGATCTACCGCAGGTATGACAAGGACAAGAGGAAGATATGTCAGAAAAGCCGTAAAAGGCGATATCATGACACCTCCCTCTTTTCTTTTAGAAGCAAAGCCTGAAGCTGTAATAAAAATAACGCTTACGAAGAAGGAAGTCAGAAGAAGCGAGACCAGTGCGATAATAATAATATTCAGACTGAAAATTTCACTCCAGCTGAACCCGGTCATATCTTCCGAGACTCCTGTTATCAGGGAACTGAAGATGGTAATTATGAAAACTACAAGGAAAACAAAATTGACAGTTCCTGCAAGCAATGCGTAAATATTAACGGTCAGCAGTTTCGAAATAATAACGCTCTCCCTTTTCAGAGGAAGTGTCAGTGATGTCTCTGCCGTTCTGTCTTCCGACTGGCCGGATGTAATTTCAACAGACGCGGCGGCGGCAGCTGATATTATTGAGATAACGGATAACAGAGGTATAAGGAGCGAGAGCATTTTTCTTATGATCTCATGCTCTCCTTCCGAATTTCTGGTTTCAATTTGAAATACGTCAAAATATTCATTCTCGAATCCTTTATTTTCTATTAACTCTTTTTTTTTCGTTTCATAAAAACCGATAAGCTTATTCTCGATCCTGGGATAAAACTCTTTGTGATTCGAATTTGAGCTGTCCATAATTACGGAGTAAAGAGGCAGTCCTCCTTTATTGGAAACGATCAGCTGCATCCTATCTTTACCTGTGTCTGAATTATCGGTTCTTTCAAGTATCAGGTTCTTTACTGCCATCAGAGAATCTTCCAGCTGTAAAAACTCGTCCTGTTCAATAGTATAGGAAAGTGTAAGTTTCCTGCTGTCCGAAAAACCGGTTTTGACCATAAGGAACTGGTTTATTCCCCAGTAAATAAGGGGATAAAATATTATCGGAACAAGTAGAACCATAAGGCCGAGCATTTTATTTCTCAACAGGTCTTTCAAATATAGCTGAACTAGTGTTTTCATCTTATCCGTTTTTATATTCGGCCAATGATATATAACCCCTCAGATAAAGTCAATGCAATTGTTTATTATGATCGCCGAGGGTTTTATACTTTCATCTGTTTCCGGTCCTTTAAGTTCTTTGTAGTTTTCAACAAAATGCATGATGATGTTCTGATCGAATTTTGAGATCACTGCATTCTGACCCAGGCCTTCATTTCTTTCAGTGACATTGCGGAACAGAAGGACGGGTTTTTTAAGATAGGAACATTCCTCCTGATTGCTTCCCCCGTCGGATATTACGAACTCGGCATTTTTTATCAGCTTGATGAATCTGAAATAGTCATATCTTTTTCTGAGCTCAATTGAAGGATCGTTCCGAAGCTTTTCAATCAGGCCGTACCGTATCAGTTTTTTCTCTGTAATATTATGAAGAATGAATAAAAGCCTGATCTTTTTCGAGACTAAAACGAGAAGATCAATTATTTTTTCAAGCATTTCTTTGTTCTTTACATTCTCGAATCTGTGAAGAGTGACAACGGCAAATTCGTCACGAGGTATCTGCACATCATTGATGAGTCCTATCGCGGGAGCGGCATAATTCAGAGAATCGTAAAGAGTGTTCAAATGCGTATTGATCTTCATGCCGCGATATTTCCTGAGATTATTAACAGCCCATTCTCCGGGGCAGAACATCATGTCTGAGAGCCTAAAAGTGATCTTTCTGAAAATTTCTTCCGGGAAAGGCTGAAAAATATTAAATGACCTTAAGCCTGATTCGACATGACCGACCTTAAGCCCGGAAAATTTTCCCATCAGAGCACCGATAACCGTGCTGAGGGTATCCCCGTGAACAAGAACTATTCCTTTTTTATCATTCCGGAAAATCATTTTTCTTCTAAAAAGCGATCGGGTAAGTATTCTCATAGACCAGATTATCATAGACAGAACTGAAGTGATGTCTTTTCCGGAATAAAGCTGAATGTCAGGTTTTTTGATCTTGAAATTATCCAGAATGTCTTCGATAGTTTCTTTATGCTGACCGGTCGAGATGTAATTGTAGTCTGTCCCTCTCAGGCTCAATTCCTTCATGACAGGGGCCATTTTGATAAGCTGAGCTTTTGTTCCGATAACGATGTGGATCATTTTTATCAGTCCTCTTCGACTTTATCGTAACGCAGTGTGGATATCTGCTCAGAAAGCAGCCCTATCAGAAAGATTATTACGCCCACGCTTATCAGAAAGATAGAGAACTGCGTGTACCTTGCTCCAAGAAGGATTATTTTATAGAACATATGAGCCAGACCTCCAAGTACAAAAATAAGGCTGACGGGTAGAAAAACTTTTAGAGGAGAGAAAAGCATGGTGATCTTAATTATGATCAGAAGAAATCTGAAGCCGTCCCTGAATATCCTGATCTTGCTTTTGCCTATCCTCTTTTTTGTATGTATCGGGCAGTACTTGAGATTATACCCGGCTTTAATTATTGCCAGAGTGGAAGTGGTCGGGTAAGAAAATCCGTTTGGGAACATATAAAGGAATTTTTTGATCACAGAGGTTTTGAATCCCCTGTAACCGCTTGTCAGATCTTCGATCCTGACATTTGTAACATAGCTTGCAAGCCAGTTATAAAAAACATTTGCGATATTCCTGTGAAAAGAGCCTTCTGAAGACGCAGTTCTGGCTCCGACAACACAGTCATAAACGCCCAGCAGCTCAGCGATCTTTTCTATGTCAGCTATTTCATGCTGTCCGTCGGCGTCCATCATAACAACGAATTCTTTCTTAGCATTCCTGATACCTGTTCTCACAGCTGATCCGTTTCCCTTGTTATAGGGGTGAGACACAAGTGTTACTTCAGAGAATTTTGAAACTTCACCGGCTGTGTTATCTGTCGAAGCATCATTCACGACAATAACTTCAAAGTCTTCAAAATGATCTCTCATGAAAGAGATGATCCTGTCCAGAGAAGCAGCTATAGCTTTTTCCTCGTTATAAGCCGGAAGTACTAGTGATACTGGTTTTGAAATCATAACAGCCTCATTATCTGAAATACTCTTTTACCTGATCAATTACAAAATCCGTCTGTTCGTCTGTCATTTCAGGGAATACAGGAAGCGACATGACCTCTTCAGATATTTTCTCAGATCTTGGAAGATCTCCCGCATTGTATCCGAGCTCTTTGAAAGCGGGCTGCATGTGAAGAGGTATCGGATAATGTATTCCGGTTGAAACTTCATGTTCTTCAAGGAATTTGATCAGATCTTTTCTGTACGGTGTTCTTACCGCGCACAGATGATAGACCGATCGTGCAAAAGATTCCTCGTCAATAAAAGCGATACGGTCTTCCAGAGCGTTCTTGTATTTTTTTACTATCTTTCGTCTTTTTTCATTCCATTCTGAAAGGTGTTTCATTTTTACTTTGAGGATCGCGGCCTGCAGATTATCCATTCTTGCATTCGTACCGGGGAACTGATGTTCGTATTTTGTTGTTCTTCCGTGGTCAGAAAGCATTTTTATTTTTTTAAAAAGTTCTTCGTCGTTCGTAACGGCTGCTCCCGCATCCCCGAAAGCTCCCATGTTTTTGCCTGGGTAGAAACTGAAAGACGTCACTTTTGCGTAGCTGCCGACGGGTTTTTTCTTGTATTCCGCAAGATGCGACTGGGCAGCATCCTGAATAACTGTAATTTCCTTATCAGCCACTACTTCTACTACAGCATCATGATCTGCCGGCTGACCGTAAAGATCGACAATTATGACAGCTTTCGTTCGATCTGTCAAAGCTTTTCTGACCTCGTTCGCGTCTATCAGCGCCGTACTGTCGTGACAGTCGGCGAATACCGGTTTCGCACCGCAGTTCACTATGGCTTCAGCGGTCGCTATGAATGTATGCGACGGACATATAACTTCGTCTCCGGGACCAATATTTAAAGATCTCAGTATAAGCTCAAGTGAAGCTGTTCCGTTCGATGTTCCGGCGCAAAAAGCCGCACCGCACATTTCTGCCCAGTTCTTCTCGAATTGCTCCAGCTCCTCTCCTTTTATAAAAGCCGTCCGGTTAATTACGCTGCTTATAGCGTTATCGATCTCGTCTTTTATTGAAAGATAATTAGCTTTAAGATCAACAAAAGGTATTTTCATCGGCACTCCCGTCTTTCAAATTATCCTGTAATTTATTTTATTAATTCGTTTTTATCAAACTTTATATTTAGAAATTGCTTTTTCCTTATTATAGGATTACAATTCAGTCATGATGAGAAAACCGGATAAAATACGTCTCGAGCTGCTGTCGCCTGCTAAAGATCTGCAGTCAGGTATGCTGGCCGTAATGTCAGGAGCTGACGCTGTTTATATCGGAGGACCAGGTTTCTCGGCCCGTAAAGCTGCCGGAAATTCCTGGGACGATATCGGAAAACTTTGTTCATTCGCCCGTCAGTACTATGCAAGAGTATATGTCGCGATAAATACGATATTCTATGACGGAGAAGAAAATCAAGTTCAGGGTTCACTGAACAAAGCTTATCGATCAGGTGCTGACGCTGTTATAATTCAGGATATGGGAATACTGAAGCTCGATCTTCCGCCCATTGAAATCATTGCTTCGACCCAATGCGGCAATGAAGATGCCGGACGCATAAGGTTTTTGCGGGATTCCGGTTTTTCGCGTGTGATCCTAGCCCGTGAGCTTAGCCTGGAAGAGATACGGAAGATACATAAGGAAGTCCCAGATATTGAGCTCGAAGCGTTCGTTCACGGTGCATTGTGCGTTTCATACTCGGGAAAGTGTTATTTCTCGCAGTTTCTCTCCGGAAGGAGCTCGAACAGGGGAGAGTGCATGCAGGTCTGCAGACTTCCTTTCGATCTTACCGACGAAAAAGGAAATGTGATAGCAGAGAATAAATATCTGCTCTCGACAAACGATCTTTCCATGTCAGGGCATTTGCAGGATATGATCGATGCAGGTGTGACTTCTTTCAAGATAGAAGGAAGGCTGAAAGACGCTCCTTATATCGGCAATGTGACCGCAAAATATTCGCAGGAACTTGACAGGATCGTTGCAGAGAGCAATGGAAAATACTGCAGAGCATCATCAGGCAAAGTGAATTTAAGCTACAGTCCGGACCCCGATAAATCCTTCAACAGAGGTTTTACACAATATTTTTACTATGGTAGGAAAGGATCAGTTATATCAGATAAAGGTCAGAGTTCACTTGGAGAATTTATAGGTAAGGTCAGGAATATAGAAAGAAATCATTTCATCCTTGATCGTGGACACGATCTAAAAAACGGTGACGGTATCTGCTGGACCGGCAGGAACGGGGAAGTCGACGGAGTAAATATTAATTCTGTTGACGGTGAGAAAATATCACCGTTCAAAAAAATGCCTCAATTCATCGGAACTGATATTTTCAGGAACGAAAATCCTTCATTCGAAAAGGCTGTATTATCTGGTGCCGAAAGGCGTGTGGGCGCAGTAATAGACATTTCGGAATCAGAAGGAATTTTCACCATTATAGCGTCTGATGAGGACGGAAATAAGGCGGAATCGCAATTCCCGCACCAAGGAACAAAAGCTAAAGATGCTTCGGTCTCTGAAGAAAATATCAGAAAGCAGATGTCCAAAACAGGGAGTACGATATTCAGTGTTATCAAAATCGGGATAGCATCGGGACAGGATATTTTTATTCCCGTATCTGTTATAAACGGATGGAGAAGAGAAATGCTGAAGATATTATTGGAAATAAGGCTAAAGAACTACATTCGCCCGCCAAAGCTTCAGCCTAAAAGAAAGATTTATTCTCCCGTAGCTAAAATTGACCGGTCTTACAATGTATCAAATCAATTATCCCGCGAATATTACAAGTCTTGCGGTGCTGAAATTGTCGAAAATGCTTATGAGATATCGGAGAGAAAACAGATAAAAGTCCTTATGACATCCAGACATTGTCTGAAATATCATCTCGGTTCATGCTCAAAATACGGAGGAACGGCAAAGATGAGCGAGCCGCTTTGTCTTGTTCTCAATGACCGTAAGTACATCCTTGAATTCGATTGTAAGAAATGTGTTATGAAAATCTGTGTGCCGGATAATCAGTAAAAATTCTTTTACTTTTTGTATAGAAATCGATGTTGATATTATTTATATTTATGGCTCGGATCTAAAGCAGGGATAAATAATTATGAAAAAGATAAGCGCAGATTTTGTAAGGGATCAGATAATAGGCATCGACTCAGTGTTCGAAACCCCGTTCGGGAAAAGGAACCTTTTCTATGCCGACTACACTGCTTCGGGAAGGAACCTGAAATTCATTGAAGAAAAACTTCAGAATATTGAAAAATCTTACGCAAATACACATACTACTGACGATTACTCCGGAGAATACCTGACAACACTTCTTCACGGGGCAGAAAAAAAAATAAAAGAGCTTGTAAATACGGATGAAAATTACAAGATAATCTCGGTCGGATCAGGATCGACAGGCGCTCTGAAGAGGCTTCAGGAGATACTAGGTATATACATACCTCCCCACACAAAAGACAGGATGTTTTCTTCAATAAAGAGTCTGGGCTGTGAATCCTGCAGCATCCTTGAAAAGATAAAGATCGACAGGCCGGTCGTTTTCATAGGTCCTTATGAACACCACACAAATGAAGTTATGTGGAGAGAGTCTTTCGCGGATATAGTGGTTATTGAACTTGACGATGAAGGTGAAATTGACAAGGAAATGCTTGATCTTGAGCTGAAAAAAGATAAGTACAAAGATAAAGTGAAATACTGTTCTTTCTCGGCCGGATCAAATATTACAGGTATTATAACAGATACATATGAACTTGCGAAAATAGCTCATAGTAACGGCGCATATATTTTCTTTGATTTTGCAGCAGTCGCACCTTATACCGATATTAATGTGAGAAAAAATGAAACAAGTTATTTTGATGCGGTTTTTTTCTCGCCGCATAAGTTTCTCGGAGGTCCGGGAAGCGCCGGAGTGCTCATCTTCAGAAAAGAACTGTACCGTTCGGATCTTCCTCCTACAACTGCAGGCGGAGGAACAGTCGACTTCGTAGGTTTTACGGATCAGGATTATTCCAAGGACATTGAAACAAGAGAAAAGGCAGGCACTCCTCCCATTCTTCAGACAATAAAAACAGCTTTTGCAATGGAGTTGAAAAGCAGGATAGGTACCAAAGAGATCGAAAAACTGGAGGATAGAAATAAGAAGCTTTTCTTCGGTCATTTCAGGAACAGCGGTAAAGTTGAGATAATGGGGAATAAAAATCCGCATAAGAGAATTGCGATTGTGTCTTTCAATATTAGGCATCTCGACAAATACCTTCATCCAAGATTGGTAACAAGGCTTTTAAGCGACCTTTTCGGGATTCAGTCAAGGGCCGGCTGTTCATGTGCGGGACCCTACGGTCACAGACTTCTCCATATTTCAAATGAAATGTCTTTGAAATACAGGGAAATTGTCGTTGGTGAAGGTATCTCCGGCGTAAAACCCGGATGGGTAAGAGTAAATCTTCACTGGATATTCACAGAAAATGACGTAAGGTACATAATTGATGCAATAGAATTCATAGCAGAATATGGTGAAAGGTTCCTTAAATTGTACGGTTTTGATCCAGTCACTTCAGAATGGAGGTATATCGGGCATAAAAGCAGTTTCAGAGAATTCAGTATAAACGACGATTTCGATACAGAAAAAATATCTCTTAATGATATTGAAAAATTCAGAAAAGACTATATGAGTATCGCGAAGGAGACAGCAGAGAAACTTGGCAAACCTTCAAAAAAAGATTTTCTGAAGTATGAAAGAAAAATCGAGGAACTGAAAAATTTCTATCACTGTATTGAAATTAAACGGAGAGACAATGCTTAAATATTTATTTTTGATACTGATGCTGTCAGCTGCCGAAGTAAAAGCTGATAATTTCTTCGCAGACGGAATTGAAGCCTATCAGAAAGGTATGGTAATTCAGGCTATATCTCATTTTGAGAAATCAGTGAAAAAAAATCCCGGATTTGCGGAGGGGTATTATAATCTCGGCGTCTGCCATGTGAAGCTGGGTGATTATGATAAGGCGATCATTTATTACAATCAGGCTATTGCCGTCAATAAGGATTATCACGAGGCTTATCTTAACAAAGCCATAGCATACCGTAAAAAAGGTTACTATAACCATGCAGTTGAATCCTATCTGAAGGTCGCGGAACTAAATCCCGGTTCGCCGGCGGCATATAAAGGACTCGGAGGTGTATATCATGTTCTGAAAGATTACGATGAGGCTCTTGCGTATTACAGGAAAGCTCTTGAACTCGACCCGAATTCCGCCGACATCAATAACAATATCGGAGCGTCTTTATATGCTAAAGGTTTCATGGAAATGGCGTTGAATCATTATATGAAAGCGATAGAGCTTGATAAAAATCACGCAGATGCATATTACAATATCGGGATCGTTTATGAAACAATGAAACAGAGAGATAAAAATCTTTTCTACACAAAGAAAGCTGCAAGGCTGGGACATAAAGAAGCTCAGCATTATCTGAACAGGAAAAAAGTAAAATGGTAGCTCTTTCGAAAATAATTCAGATATCAGTTAAGGCGGCACGCGCAGCAGGAGAAGTGATCAGAGAATCCGAGCCTTCCGGAATTACAATAAAATCACCTTCGGATTACATAACAGAAACAGATGTCAAATGTCAGGATATGATAAAAAATATCATCCTGCAGGAATTTCCGGACCATAACTTTCTGGCCGAGGAGGACGGCGGCAGCTTTGAGCCCAAAAACGATCTGTGGATAATCGACCCTCTAGACGGAACGACCAATTTTATACACGGACTGAAGCACAGCGCCGTTTCAATAGGTTTTTATACGGAAGGCGATATTCAGGCAGGTGTAATATATGACCCTTACTCAGATGAATTTTTCCATGCCTTTAAGGGAGGAGGATCGTTTTTGAACGGAAGTAAAATTCAGGTATCGTCCCCTAAAGTAATAAGTCAATGTCTGATAGCCACCGGTATGCCATTCAGAAGACCCTGTAAGAGAGATAAATATTTTACCTGTCTGTCGGAAATACTAGCTTCATCTTCAGGAATACGCAGAATGGGAAGTGCGGCACTTGATCTTGCCTATGTTGCTGCGGGAAGGTTCGACGGATTCTTTGAAGGGTGGCTGTCACCTTGGGATATGGCCGCAGGAGTTGTAATCGCGAAGGAAGCGGGAGCAGCTGTAAGTGACTTTAGGGGAGAAGGCGGTTTTCTAAACAACGGGTGCATTATATGCGCGCAACCGGCCGTTTTCGGGGATATGTTCAGAATAATAAATAAACACTTAAAGGATGAGCAGTAATGTTTGACAGAATTGCGAAGTATTACGATCTTATAATGAGCCCTTTTGATTATCAGGAGCTCGTTGACTGTCTAGATGATCTTATCTTGTCGTCAGGAGGAAAAAGGACAAATATACTGGATGCCGGCTGCGGTACTTCCGAGGAGCTTGTCTACTTCAGGCAGCTTGGTTACAAAGTGTCAGGTTTCGACATCAGCCGTGAAATGGTGAATATTTCCAGGAAAAAATTGCCCGGAAGCGAATTTGCCGTCGGCGATATGAAAAATTTCAGATCGGACAAAAAATATGATAATCTGATATCAGTTTTCGATACTGTGAATTACCTTAAAAAAACCAAAGATCTGTTATCGTTTTTCAGAGGCTGTAATAAAGTTTTAAATGAAGACGGTCTTCTCCTGTTCGATTTTAATTCGATCTACGGTCTTGTAAATGAATGGGAAGGGGTTAAGATCGAGGAGACTGAAGATTTTTTTATTTCCTATGATTCCGAATTCGATATGGACACTCTTATTCTGGAATGCAGGATGAAGTTCTTTATAAAGGAAAAGGACGGAAGGTTCGTCACTTTTGAGGAAACTCATTATGAAAGAGGCTATTCACCAACAGAGATAAAAGAGCTTCTAAAACAAAACGGATTTAAATTAGTAAAACTGCTTCCTTTCCTGAGCAGAAAGCAGACGCGGAACAAGAAACTTGACAGGTATCAGGCAGTAGCTGTAAAAACAAATGAGGTGTGAATTGAGTATTGAAATTCTGAAGTATATACTGCCACCGCTGATAGGTGCGCTGATCGGGTTGCTTACCAACTATCTCGCAATAAAGATGCTTTTCAGGCCGTTCAATCCTGTGATCATCTTCGGGCTCAGGATTCCTTTTACTCCGGGGGTAATACCCAAAGAGCACGATAATCTTGCCGAGAAAATTGGGAACACTGTCGGGGATCACCTTCTGACGAACGATTCGCTTCATGAACTATTCAGAAAAGAATCTGTAAGAAGAAAGATATACGATGCTCTCGAAAATATGTACGGTCAGTTCGGAATTCTCTCGTCCTTCATAACATCCGATATTAAAAAGATGATCTCTGATAAAGTGATCGAAATGATGGATAAAGAGCTTCCCGCAGTACTAGAAGAACTTGACATCAGGGAGACGGTAAAAACAAAAGTAAGAGAATTTTCACTTGAAAGGCTTGAAGAGATAATCCTGAGCGTAACGAGAACACAGCTTGCATATGTAACTTATTTCGGCGGAGTGCTCGGGTTCATAATAGGATGTTTTCAGCTCTTTGTATATCTGATATGAATTATGTAAAAACAGGGATGAAAGATTATGGCAAAAAAAAGCAGAATGAAAAAAAGCAGTAAGAAAAGCAAAGGAGGTTTCTTTGCCCGCATTTTCGATATTTTCACGGCACTGATTATTCTTGTAATTGCAGCAGCTGCTGTTTGGTATTTTATGTTCTATGACCATGATAAAAATGTCAGGACCGGTGAAAAAATTGAAAATCTTAAAGATAAAAAAGCGTCTGCTGCCTCGGAAAAAGAACAGAAATTCGATCCGGCGGCGGACGATGCCGAACAGAACAGAATTGACGGCGAGTATTTTGACGGAGAGGATGAAATGACCGCACAGTTCGAAGATGAATTCGCCTCAAATTTCGAACAGAAAAGCGCAGATCCGACCGTATCCGTACCTCTAAATTTCGCGGTTTCGGTCAATAAGTGGGCGTCAAAATATGAGGGCCTGAAATTCAGGCTCGGTGCCGATCCGGATAAAGACAGAGCTGCGGACAATTCACATCTTATATGTGCTATATGGAGAAATTCCGCTGCAGAGAACAAGATGAAGTTCAAAGGTTACATGGATTCAAAAGAAATACTAAAAAATTCATCAAAGTTAAAGAAAAACGATATCAGGAACGGAGATCTGGTAGTATTGAATGACGGAATGTTCGGAATGATAACGGATGTTTCATCCCCAGACAGTTTTAATGTTATTTACGCGTCGGAATCAAAAAATAAAGTAGTTAAATCAGACACGCAGGGATTGAGCTATTACTGGCTTAAACCTGAAAATTTTAAGGGATTCTACAGATTAAATAAAGATATACTTAATTGATCAGAAAAAAGATAATATTCGCTGTTTTTGACACGCTTCACCATGAGTATAGGGGGTACAAGGTCGCGCGTAGCTTTTTGAAAAACGGCTATGAGGTCAAAGTAATAGGTATCAGGTATGATAATGATGAACTTAAAGGCTGGGAAGGGATAGAAAACGAGAGGATCAGACTTTTTAAAACTCTGCCGCTTGTCCTTAACATTATGATATTCTGGGTAAAACTTTTCTTGGTTCTTATTTTCGAAAAATGCACGGTCCTCTATTCTCACGACATCTTTCCTCTGCTTCCTGTTTTTTTTGCGTCGAGACTCAAAAGGAAACCTTATATCTACGACGCTCATGAATTCTGGCACGGAAATTCGCAGGTCGAGGACAGACCCGCGGCTAAAAAATTCTGGACCAGTTATGAAAAGGCCTTTATTAAAGGCGCAAAAAGTGTCATCACAGTATCAGCACCTATAGCGAAAGAGCTCGAAAGTATATACAGGATTAAGGAAGTTCGTGTCTTTACGAACCTGCCGTTAAAGAAAGATATCCCTGCAAACAAGGATATTCTTCACGATACTGCAGGTATCGATAAGGCCAAGAGGATCGTTCTGTATCAGGGTCATTTTCTTGTAAACAACGGTTTGGACGGAATTATCAGATCGTTCGTAAAGGTTGATGAGTGCGCCGTTCTTGTTCTTATCGGAGACGGATCGGAAAAGTACAGGCTCAGAGATCTCGCAGCTAAGCTCCGCATAGGTCACCGGGTATATTTTGCAGGTCCTTTTCCGCACAGTGAACTTATCAATTACACAGTCTGCGCGTATATCGGTCTGTGCCTGATAAAGAATTATGGTAAAAGCTATTACTATTCCGCACCGAATAAAATGTTCGAACTGATACAGGCTCAAATCCCGCAGATAGCATCCGATTTTCCTGAAATGTCGAGATATATTAAAGGTTACAACGTCGGTGAAGTTACTGATCCGGAAAATGAAGATGTTATAGCTGAAAAGATAAACGGTCTGCTTAATGATGATAGAAAATACAATTCATATAAGAGCAATTGTATAAAAGCTGAATCAGAACTTGTTTGGGAAAGTATAGAGAAGGAACTGGTGAAAATTGCGGACTAGGATTCAACATTTATGATGACAATACAATTATAATTTATTATATTCTTATCTGATATAAAGATAAACGGCGGAAAATTGGATTCAAAGTACTATAATAAGGTCAACGCGATAACCGTATCAAGGATAATACTCACGATAATAGGAGTTCTTCTGATATTCAGCGGTAATATCAAACTTCTTATCATTGCTTATGTTATAATGAGCCTTTCCGAAGTATCAGATATAATCGACGGATATGTTGCGAGAAGAGACAAGCTGGTTACCGATCTGGGAAAGATACTTGATCCTCTCTCGGATTCCATATCGAGATTCTTTTATTTTTTCGCGCTGGCTTATCACGGACTTTTCCCCATATGGTTCATAGTATTCTTTTTTTTCAGGGATATTGTTGTCGCCTATGTAAGAATATTCGCTTCTTTTTCAGGCACTGTGATGGGCGCCAGGTTTTCGGGAAAGCTGAAGGGAGGAGTTCAGTTCGGAGGCCAGTACCTGCTTATGTACGCGCTGATGATAAACACAATCCAGGACAGCGGGGTTATACCCGGACGCTTTCTGATCTACTCACTAATGACAGGCATTGCGCTGAACCTTCTGGTAGTTTATATTTTCAAAATAAAAGGAGGGCTCCTCTATACCATTATAGGACTTATGGTTGTACTTTCTGCCATGATGTTGTCTTTGAACTACATCGATTTTAAAATAAGCTATCTGGTAACGTTCCTTATTTCGTTCCTTGTTATCAGCGTAACTCTTTATTCCCTGATCGATTATCTCTTCAGCCTTGCTCCGGGTCACAGAAAAGTATACAATTATATAAGCAGTATATTCATGATAGTGCTTATGTTCCTGATCTCTCCATATTTTCTCGATCTTGTAAAAAATAAATTTGAAAGCAATGCTGAAGCAATCAAATGGCAGTCGTATGATCTGATAAATATCGAGAAAAATGACGATCTGAGAATAGCGGGTATAACAAGCACTGATGACAGGATAATAATAGCTGCATCCAGAAAAAACAGATTGTCAAGATTATACGTCTACAACAGCATAGATAATGATCGAGCCGTGCAATTCTACTGCGATCTTCCGGAATCTATTACCAATGTCAAGGATATCGAAAATATCGGAGAGCATATTTATCTTATCGACGATAGCATAAATAAAGTGATTGAGATAGAGAAGGACAGCCTGATGCTGTCAAAGAAAATTCATATTACGAACGAGTTTTCAACAGGATTATCCTCTTCTTCCACTCTCGGTGCGGCAGAATTCAATTCAGTAAAATATCTTCTGATCAACGATTATATTTATTCAGGACATCTTTATTTCTGTCCTGTCGCGGAACTCAAAAATACAACGGATCTTCTCTCTCAGAGCAGTTTTAAGATCAAGAGCGAATTCTATATTAAGAACCTATCCTCAAAAAACGGAAATATCTTTATGATAGCAAATAAAATAGGGAAGGATCTTATATATACTGTAGATATTGAGAAATCTGTTTTCCAGGGAAGTATCCAAAATGCGATAAAAAGGGTATTAACAGCTCCTGACAGCGATCTTAAGGGAATTAGTGTAGTAAAAGGAAATATAATTTCATACGGAAGCAGGAGTAAGAAGATATTTGTTGAAGTAAAATAATACGGAGCGAAGTTTTGAGCGGCAGGATTGTATTTACAGATTTTGACGGTACTTATATAAAGGGAGATTCTTATTTCAGGTCACTGCTGTTTTTCTCGGGTTATAAGAAATTTTTCAAATCGCTACCCGACCTTATTTTCATCGTGGTAGAATATTATTTTAAATTCATTACGAGAGATGAAGCAAAAAAGAGAAGTTTTGAACTGATCTATAAGGGTATGAGCACAGGCGAAATCAGTGAAAAACTTGAAAGTTTCAACAGGCAGCTTCATATATTCCCCAAAGTCAAAGCAAAAATAGACAGTTTTAGAAAACTGGGCTGTAAAATAATAGTAGTAACGGCATCACCCGATATTTATATGGATTATGTTTCAAAGAAACGCGGTTTTGACGGTTGCATCTGCACCGAGACAGAAAAAGAGCACGGGATATTAACAGGAAGGCTGAAAAGAAAGAACTGCAATTACTCCGAAAAAGTAATCAGGATAAAAGAGTCGGAGTTCTATGATCCGGAGTACAGGATCATATGTTTCGGAAATTCCAGGGGAGATGAGCAAATGTTCAGATTGTCGTCCGAGTTTTATTTTGTTGATAAAGCCGGTAATGTAAAAAAAGGAAAAACACCATGGTAAAGATCAGACAGAAAGAATATGAGAATTTTCTGAAGGCGATGAAGGGTGTGAAAATAGCCGTAATAGGCGATGTGATGCTCGATGTCTATTATTGGGGAAGAACAGAAAGAATATCCCCCGAAGCTCCCGTGCCTGTTGTAAATGTTACCGGAGAGGAGATCAAACCCGGCGGTGCTGCGAATGTAAGTCTTAATGTGATGTCTCTTGGAGCTAAAGCGCATTCTTTTGGCGTCATAGGAAGCGATATGAGCGGATCGTCCTTTATCGACAATTTCAGGACGCACGGTCTGGATACGGGAAACATTCTGATCGACAAAAAAAGACCGACCACAGTGAAAACAAGGATACTCGCCTTAAATCAGCATGTAGTCAGGTTCGATAAAGAAAGCACGGATTATATTTCGGGAAATATTGAAAAGAAGCTTATTGAGTCGTTCGCAGGTATATCCGGCAGGATGGACGCCGTTATATTTCAGGATTACAACAAAGGCGTTCTGACTCCTAATATTATAAAAAGCGTCATGAAAATATCGGCTGAACAAAAGATACTGACAGCTGTCGATCCGAAATCGAAGAATTTCTTAAGTTACAAAGGTGCAGATGTTTTTAAGCCCAACCTGAAAGAGGCCGAGGATATTCTTAAGAGAAAGATCAGGACCGAAAGTGAAATCGAGAAAGCCGGGATCGATCTTATGAACAGGCTCGAACTAAAACATTTGGTGATCACTTTGAGTGAACGGGGAATGGCCGTTTTCGACAGTAACGCAATTATGAAGATCGTTCCGGCACAGTCGGCTAAGATAGCAAATGTTTCCGGAGCCGGGGACACAGTGATTTCGTCGATTGTGGCCTTCATGTGCGCCGGTTCTTCTTTTGAAGAAGCCTGTACGATAGCAAACTTCGCCGCGTCCATCGTTGTTGAAGATGTCAGCATAATACCGGTTGATCCTGTTCAGCTGAAAATAAGACTGGAAGAATCCGGTGTAATAATAAAAGGGAAATAAATGATACTGTCCGAAAAAGAGCTGTTTAAAACTGTTCCGGAGCTCAGGAAGTCCGGGAAAAGTATAATTTTTACGAACGGGGTTTTCGATATCCTTCACAGAGGTCACGCAGAGTATCTTAACAGCGCGAAGAAGCTCGGGGAAATACTCATTGTAGGTGTGAACAGCGACCTGTCTGTAAAAAGACTTAAAGGTGACGGCAGGCCTGTTAACTGTGAGTCGGACAGAGCGTATTTGATCGATTCTCTGAAAGCGGTTGACTATACTGTCATATTCGGAACGGACACGCCTCTGGGACTTATTGAAAACATCGTTCCTGACATTCTTATAAAAGGCGGCGATTATGACCCTGATGAAACAGATCCTTCCAGCAAGAAATATATTGTCGGTTCCGATATCGTGAAGATGAACGGGGGCAGAGTTTCAGTCATCCCTCTAATTCCTTTCAGATCAACAACTTCAACATTAAAAAAAATTCAGGATATTACATGAGTCTTCATGAAGAAATAATCAAAGTAGCACTGGATCTCAAAGGCCATACAGCCATTATCGACAGCGCCACAGGTAAAAACTATTCATACAAGAAAATGCTGATATCCTCGTTCATTTTCAGCGACCTGATCAACGGTTATGACGACGAGTTCGTTGGACTGATGATGCCCATGTCCGGAGGGGCGTTTATCAGCCTTCTGGCCGTGCTGATATCGGGGAAAGTTCCCGTCATGATAAATTATTCGACAGGTGCGGAGAATAACATAGCTTACGCCAGAAGAAGATGCGGATTCAAGACCGTGATTACTTCAAGAAAATTGTGCGAGAGACTCGGAGTGAAAGAGGATGACAACATGATATTCGCCGAAGATATAGTCGCATCCCTCAGTCTTTACCAGAAGATGAAAGCTCTTGTAAAATCCTTTTCACCCTTTACTTTCGCGGCAAAAAAAGCTCCCGGGGATATTGCGGTACTTTTGTTCACAACTGGAAGCGAAAAAGAACCGAAAGCCGTAATGCTTACACACGACAGCATTTTGTCCAATATTGATGCGTTAAGAAAACTTTTCTATTTCGGCAGGGAAGATATTTTCACCGGAGTTCTTCCTCTTTTTCACATTTACGGTTTAACAACCTCGTTTTTTTTACCATTGATTTCAGGTTCTGCTGTCAATACCTATGCGAATCCTCTTGAATATAAATTCGTGGCTGAAGGAATAAAAAAGAACAGCAATACGATAATTACAGCAACTCCGACTTTTCTGAGAGGGTACTGCCAGAAATCAGAACCCGGCGATTTTAAAACATTGAGAATAATAATGGCCGGCGGCGACAAGCTTACCAGAAATATTAAAGACAGCTATAAATCCAAGCACGGTGTCGATGTCCTCGAAGGTTATGGTACGACTGAAACAAGCCCTGTAATATCTGTAAATACTTTTGAGAACAACAAGTTCGGCAGCATAGGCCAGCCCTTACCGGATGTTGAAGTTAAAATAATAGACATTGACACTGAACAGGAACTTCCAAGAGGTCAGGAAGGAAAAATATATGTAAAAGGAAGGCTTGTAATGAAGGGTTATTTCGGTGATATGGAGGAGACATCCCTTCACATACACAACAACTGGTACGATACCGGCGATATCGGGCTTATTGACGATGATGGTTACCTCTGGCATAAAGGCAGGCTGAAAAGATTTGTCAAGATAGGCGGGGAGATGATGTCGCTGACAGCTGTGGAGAATGCGGTCGAGAAATACATAGGGGAAGAATATCAGTGCTGTGCAGTAGAGATACCTCATATAACGAAAGGCGCGGATATTGTCGTGGCTGTAACAAAAGATGTGAGCGATACAGAAATGAAAAAAAATCTTGGTAACGAACTTCCTCCGATCTCGATACCAAAAAAATTCATTTATTTTGACGAACTGCCTCTGATGGGAAATGGTAAAGTGAATTTCAGAGCTGTTGAGGACATGTGCAAGAACAGGATGAATTCTTGAAAAAGAAAATTTGTACATATTTTCTGCTTTTCGGGATGTTGATAATTTCGGGATGCGCTTATTACAATATGTATTTTAACGCCAGGGAAAGTTATAATTCAGCTGAAAAAAAAAGGATCGAGAAAAATATTACCGATAAAGCACTGTATGAGAACAGTATAAAAGAACTTTCAAAGATACTGGAGTTCTATCCAGACAGCAAGTGGGTGGACGACGCGCTTCTCATGATGGGTCTCTGCTATATGAGACAGGATGATAATTATAAAGCGCAAAAGAAATTCGTCGAACTTCTGACTAACTACCCTGATTCTGATCTGCGGGACCAGGCAAAAGTATATCTGGCTGAAGTCGAGATAGCTTTGAAAAATTATGACGAAGCAGGCAGGATCATGGAAACAATAAGCAGCGAGAATATAAATATTGAGCCATACAAAATTTTGAAACTGGGCGCGGAAATGAGCCTTTCACAGGGAGACAGCGTCAAAGCCCTGCAGGGTCTGCTGAGATCCGCAGAAAAGGCTGAAAATGATATAGACAGGATATCTGTTCTTCAAAGCAGTTCCGTGCTCGCGGACCAATTAGGAGAATATAAAACATCCGCGGAAATAAACAAAAAACTGATAGATCTTCATAATGAAAGGGAGAAAATATTTCAATATACACTCAATTACGCAGATGCTTTAAAAAATCTGGGAGATACTGATGAGGCTGTCTCCATACTGGAGAGAATAACTTCTGATCCGGAGTATGCGGCATATTCGCTGAAGGGAGATGTGAAATTAGCCGACTTCTATGTTCAGAACGCTATGGAAAAAGAAGCTTATAATAAACTTGACGAGATATTAAGGACAAATCCCAAGGATCAGAAGAACGGGCCGGATCTTTCGGAAACGGCTTATTATTTCGGCGAGTACTATTTCAATCTGAAGAAGGATCTATACTCGGCTGAAGATATGTATGACTCCAGCGGATGGTACGACAGAAGGAACGATTTTTATCAGAAGGCGGTTGCAAGAAAAAATCTTATCAGGAACTACCGCTCGCTTAAGAAAAAAGTGGAAGAGTACCCCGAAATAAATGACAGTCTTGCTGCAAAAATAGAAAGGTCGGTTGATGAAACTAAAACTAGTGAGCTTATTAAACAGAAGAAAAGCCTTGAATCGTCATATATAAAAGATAAACATTCACTCGCAGAATCTGCGATGTTCGAAATGGGATTTCAGGATACTGCTTTAGTACTGTTCGAAGAGCTGTCTGCCGAAAGAAACTACCCTCATAAAGCTTCGGCGGCAATGATCTCGCTTATAATGGCCGACAGTGCAAGATACTCTAATTTATCTGATTCGGTGCTGTTAAAATACCCTGAGACTGCAGGCGCGAATTATATAAGGATAAGGGAGGGACTTGAACCTGTTGAGGTGATCGAAGACTCCGCAAAATATTTTTTTAACATTTCGTCGGGGAAATTTCTTGACTCGCTGTATCAGGAAGCAGCGGACGAATATCTTGTAATTGCAAGAAAATATCAGGACAGCCCTCTTTCTCCGCAGATACTTCAGGCTGCAGCTATGATAGAAGAAAAACTGCTGAAGAATTACGGGAAGGCCGGCCGGATTTATGAAGAGATCAGGGACAGATATCCGCAGACAACCTACGGAAGATTCGCTTCTAAAAAGTTAATCAGCGAAGGCGAACCTGTAAAAAAAGAAGAGAGAACTGAAGAAAAGACGCTGTCCGAATCCGATAAATGGTATCTTATGGACAGAAGGAACGATTAAATACAAACGGAGGCCGTTATGAAAAAAATTATTAGTCTGGCAGCAGTCGGGATCATTGCCGTAATGTTTATTACTTCATGCGAGGAAGAGAATAATGACCCGCCTGAATTCACGAACGGACTCATGATCGATCTGGCACAAAACCCGGTTAACAATCCTGACGGAATAGAATCGGTGAAGAGTTTTACTGCCAGAAGTTATGTGGAATGTCTATATCAGTATGGAAATACTTATACATTTTCGGCAGAGACTACTTCAGAAGACAAATGGACTGTAAAATTCAGGTGGGACGGAACAGATGAGGACTCTATCGTTTACATCAGCGACGATCCCGTGAACAAAATAGAAATGAAATCAGCTGAGTACGGGGATTATTATATATGGAATACGAGCGGGAATGCCGGACAGACCTTTATAAAAGTACTCCGCCTTGTGCCTGAAGAAATTATTGAAGCGAAATTCGAAGGATATATTTATGAACAGGGCGCTTCTTCAGATCCCGACACGCTTAAGAACGGTTACCTTATAACAAGTAAATTTGTACTCAGCAAATAGGAGAGTTCAATGATAATAACTGTACTGGGCGCCGGGATGGTCGGCAGCGCTATAGCCCGTGATCTGAACGGTAAATATGTTGTGAAAGTGGCCGACATTAATAGACCGGCGCTTGATATACTTAAAAAAGAGGACGGCATAAAAACCTCGGTAGCTGATCTGCGTGATAAAGCAGAACTCAGCAAGCTTATAGCAGACTCCGATATAGTCGTCGATGCTGTGCCGGGATTCATGGGTTATGAAACAGTCAGAACCGTGATCGAATGCGGGAAAAATGTTGTGGATATAGCATTTTTTCCGGAAGACTCTTCTCCTCTGGATAAACTTGCAAAGAAACATACCGTTACCGCCGTTACCGACATTGGCGTAGCTCCGGGTATGTGCAATGTTATTCTGGGATACCATAACGAAAGGATGAAAGTATCTTCATATCTCTGTCTTGTCGGCGGTCTTCCGGCTCAGAGGACCTGGCCGTGGGAGTATAAGGCACCGTTCTCACCTTGTGATGTGATCGAGGAGTATGTGCGGCCTGCCAGATACAAAGAGTACGGCGTGCTTGTAACAAAAGAAGCGCTTTCCGATCCTGAACTTCTGGAATTTGAAGATGTTGGCACTCTCGAGGCATGGAACTCGGACGGCTTGAGATCGATCCTGAAGAATTTTCCTGAAATTCCGAATCTTAAAGAAAAAACCATGAGATATCCCGGATATATTGAGAAAGTAAGAATATTGAGAGAGTCGGGATTTTTCTCAAAAGAGCCTGTCACCATAAACGGCACATCCGTTTCGCCCCTTCAAATGACCGAGAAAGTTCTTTTTACCGACTCGAACTGGAAACTCGGCAGGTTCGAGGATGAATTCACGATAATGAGAGTAATCGTAGAAGGTGAAGAGAAAGGTAAAAAAGTAAAATATACTTACGATCTTCATGACAGGTTCTGCAGAAAAACAAAAACATCCTCAATGGCCAGAACGACCGGATATTCATGTACGGCGGCAGTGGATCTTCTCGCGAAGGGTTTGTATAAAAAAACAGGTTTGAGCCCCGCTGAATATTTAGGAAAAGACGAAGCCTGCTTCAGGTCGATGATGAAGTATCTTAAAGAGAGGGGAGTGAATTATAAAGTGACCGCAGAATAGAACTTTCAGCTTGACATTTAATTTTATTGTTGTATAATACACTGATAATTTTGAGGGACGGAGGAATTAATGAAAAAAATATTGTTTGTTCTCATCGCAGGATCTATATTTTTGGCAGGCTGTTCTAAGGAGGAGCTGAACAGGCTTAAACTTGAAAACGCAAATCTAAGAGCCGAAAAGGCCGGTCTTGAAACGCAGATCAAGAAGGTTATCTTGGAAAGAGACTCTATCATGGTCAAATATGAAATGATCAGGGAGATAGTTCAGGGTTCTGTTGAGCCTGCGATAAGTGAGTAGCTTTTTTAATGCCCGGTTATCCGGGCTTTTTTTATTTTGTGTAGAAATCTAAGATATAATCCGTGTGTTTTCTAGAACTGAAAGGATATTTTATATTTCCGTACTCGACAGCTTCAACGGGCTTAGCTATAATGAGACTGTTGGTGATCATTATCTCATCGTACGAACCGAGGTTATCGGGAGAAAATCCGCCGTTAAGGGCGATAGCTTCAATGAATCCGATTTTTTTGTGATCTCTGATGATATTTTTCTGCATTATCCCCTGAAGGTAATATTCTTCCGTTCCGGTAAAATACAGGACATTATTCTTTACACCGATCAGATTCGATCTTGAACCCTCGGTAATATGCCCGGATCCGTTAACGAAAAGCGTTTCTTCATTTACGGTGCTGTTCTTTGAACATATCCTGTTTTGCATATATGATATTGTTTTGAATCGGCTTAAATAATTTTCCTTTACTCTTAAATCAACGGTCGCTGTAACAGGAACGGCAGTTCTTTCGTAATCTGATACCGTGACGAGCAGATTCCATTTTTCTTCGTCGAACAAAGGAGCATACAGTATCTTGACACGGGCGGTACTGTCTGTAATACCATTTTGCGAGATAAGTTCTTTTATATGATTTTCAGGTACATGGCCGAAGCGCGGAAGCGGCAGATGCAGTTCTTCGCTAGATGATCTTAATCTTTCAATGTGATCGTTAAAAAAGAACAGCCGGTTTTTATCATAAAGTACGGTTTCGAACAGTCCCGTACCGAAATTCAGGGCGTGCGAGTCGGGTCGTATATTTACGCTGTCTTTATATTTGATCACTCCGTCAAGAAGGATTTTTCTTCCCATACTTCCTCCAGATCGATTGCGCTGCAGATGTTTTTTGCCTTGTGCACGGTCTCTATGAACTCGCTTTCCGGATCAGAAAGAAGAGTTATTCCGCCGCCGGCATTGAATGAAATGCTGCCTTTATTATAGAACAGCGTGCGTATCATTATATTGAAATCCATATTTCCGTTAAAGCTGATATAACCGAAATTTCCGGTGTAAAGTCCTCTTCCGGTCTTTTCAAGCTCCTCTATTATCTGACATGCCCGTATTTTAGGACAGCCTGAGATAGAGCCTCCGGGGAACAATGCCCTTGTGATCTCAGAAAAACTGGAGGTGCGGAGCCTGCCCGAAATGTCAGAATAAAGATGATAGACATTTTTCAGTCTCATAACTATCGGAAAATTTTCAACTTTAACTTCAGTGCATATCTTATTCATATCGTTCCTGATAAGATCCACTATCATTGCCAGTTCGGCGAGTTCTTTTTTTGAGTTTAAAAGCGTCTCCAGATTATAAAGGTCAGTTTCAGCATCATCTGACCTCGGAGCGGTTCCTTTTATAGGTGAGGATGTAAGTATTGAGTTTTCGATCTTCATGAATCTTTCCGGGCTTGTAGATATCACATAGTTTTCGCCGGATTTTGCAAAGACACCGAATTCGATCGAATTGGAATCTTTCAGCCTCAGGGCCAGTTCAAACGGAGAAAATGTGGTCTCCGCCGTGATCTTCCTGGTCAGATTGGCCTGATATATATCACCGGAAAGAATATAATCTCTGATCTTTTCCACATTTTTTTCGAATTCGAACCTAGTTAATGAACTACTGTGATATTTAGAGCTGCCGCCTTTTAATTCTTCAGCGGAATGATTAAAGATTTTATCCGGATCAACGGCTATATATTTGAACGGAAGATCCAGTTTTACGGTTCTCAGTACAGAATGGTCGGAATTGTCGGCAATAATGTAATATTCGAAGACTCTGAATTCTACCTCAGGCATCAGATCTTCGTGCACATTCCCGAACAGTCCTTTCTCTTCAAGCCGGTCTTTGTGATCATAAGCTATGTGTCCGATCACGAGAGGAAATTCAGAGTTAGATATGTTCTCTTTTAGGAAGCTATCTAGAGAAAATATATCATTGAAAGTCATTACGGGGTTGATGCCTAAGATATTCTTTCCGTAACTTCTGTCATCTGTGGAAGTGAAGAGACAGGCTCCGTCGTATTTTTCAACGAGAGTAAAAAGCAGTTCGAAGTCCCATGAGATCTTTTGAGTATGTGAATTAAGACCGATCTTCACAGTATAATTCCATGAAATTTGATATAAGTCCGTCTCCCGAATTCGTAAGAAAGCTTTCCGTGTGGAACTGGAATCCGGCAAAAGGGAGTTCTTTGTGCTCAAGAGACATTACATTTCCTGTCTTTTTCTCGTACGATGTGAAAGCAAGTCCGTTCATTTCTTTTATTCCCGGCCCAATGCTGACTATTCCCAGTGAGTTGTATCTTGCGGCTGTAAAAGTAACGGGAATGTTCTTAAAAAGCCTGCCGCCGTCGTGTATTATTTCAACTGCCGAACCGTGAACAGGATTACTTATTCTGTCAACTTTGAGCCCGTAATATCCAGCCAGAAACTGCATTCCGAGGCATATTCCCAGGTACGGGATCTTTTCAGGCACGATACGCTTTACGAAAAGTTCCTTCAGCACACCAGTTTCTCTCCACGTCATCGGTCCGGGAGATACGACAAGACAGTCTAGTTCCTGACCGAATACCGAAGCATCTCTGTTTCTTTTTACCGTCACTTCGGAACCATAAGAGCACCGTTCGAGCTGAGCCTTGAGATTGTAGGTAAAAGAGTCGTAATTGTCCAGCAGCAGTATTTTCATTTCGTTCCTGAATTTACACAGGATTAAAGATAATAAAAAAATCGCCGATAAAAATATATTTTTTTTATCTTTGCGGAAACGCTAAACTGTATTATATTGAAACCAAATAGTTAAAATTAATTGGCAGAGGTGAGTTATGAGAAGGCTGATGTTTTTATTATTGGTATTGATCTTATCGGCCGTTCATTCATTTGAATGGTACGGTACAAAAGAAAAAATATCTCATATCAGGCCTGAAATCGCGGCAAAAGACACAATGTGGTACGGCTACTATCCCGGATATGCTTATGTATGGGGTGTTGAAGCCGAGAGAGCCGTAAAGGTTAACTGTGATGATTTCGATCTTGAATATCCGGTTCAGCTTCATGCCATAGATTCCTATCTGTATGATCCGGGTTTCGACTTCAAATACAGAGTGTACGCCAAAGATGGAATAACTTTACTTTGGGAATCGGCAGCCGGAACAGCGGCTGATGACTTTTACAATATTGTTTATCCGGATTCGGATATTATTCTCACTGATGATTTCTGGGTATCCGTAGAACCTCTAAGCGGCGGGAATCCAAGACTGGTGTCATCTGATGTAGTTTCATTGACGCACAGCTATACTGGTTCCGCAGGAACTTGGAGTGTATTTGAGGACAGCGGAGATTATTTCGAATGGGCTATAGATTTCGCACTTTCACATTATGAGAATACTACTGAAATATTTCCACCTATTTTAAGAGAAATAGCCGGTCTTGAAAACTTTGAAGATAGAGACGCAGAACTTATACTAAAAGTTCAAGAACAGAGTACTGTTATTTCCCCTATGCTCGGACAGTATGATATTGGCGGAGGCTGGGTTGACTTTAATCTTGTTCAGTCAAAGGGAACCTACACATTTGCAGGAATAATACCCGGGCAGCCTCACGGAACAACAGGTCTAGTAAAATTCTATATGGAAGACAATTACGGAAACGCTCAATGGTCTGACGAGTACGAGATTAATTGGTCAAGAGACCTGCCTCTGCTCAACGAAGGCTTTGAAGATACTTTTCCGCCTGCAGGATGGGTTCAGGATACTGCAGGTTCAGGATTTGTTAAAGCGACAACTATGGACGGTGCTCTTGTTCATTCTGGCGGAGCCGTTTTATGCCACTGGGATACTGAAGTTAACAACGCAGACTGGATATGGTCACCTGTGATATCACTACCTGCAGCAAATTTCTGTACCGTTTCTTTCTGGCAGAGCTCATACTGGACTTCATATTACGAACTGCACAGAATGGTCGTTTCAACTGACGGCGGCAGTACGTACGATGTTCTTTATGAGGGTTTCCCTCCTGAAGAAGAGCCCGACTTCAGTCCGTGGGAGCAGAAGAAGTTCACTCTAAAAGAATACGCAGATCAGGATATTCAGATAGGATTCTATTATCAGGGCAACTATTGTGACCAGTGGTTCATAGACGATGTTAAAGTATATTATGACTATCTGCCGCCTGTCCCGCTTCAGCTCAAAGGGAATGACTGGCTTTTCCTTCAGGGTATTATCGGAGCGTATCTGAACAACGATATGGAGCTTGAGCTAACTGTTACAGACGAATCGGGAGTTGATTCAGTCAAAGCTCATTATCAGTTCCCTTACTGGTTCGAGCCGGCTGATGCCGATATGGTATATGCCGGAGAAAATGTCTGGACTCTGTCTATTCCTGCCGAGTTAGCTGAAACTGCCGGTGAGATCTGGTTCGATATGTATGATATCGGAGGAAATTCAGCCACGACAGCTCCGTATGAGATTTGGTTCAAAGAAGATCATGATCCACCACCTCCTCCTCCCAAACTGGAAGGTACAATAGCTTTCGTTAACACACCTATGTATCTGACTCTGACTTTTTATGACGAATCTCCGATAGATTCATGTAACGGACACTACAGCAAGGACGGTTGGGTAACTCAGTATGATTTCGAGATGACCCCTTCCAAGATCCATGAATATACTTATTCGGGAATTATACCTGCGGAGAGTGAAGCTGTTCTGGACGGGGAAGTAAAGTTTACGATAAGAGATTCGGCAGGAAATATTTTAAATACTGACAGCTATATGGTTCAATGGCTTGGAGGACATACTGAGATATTCGAAGATTTCGAATCAGGTTCCGGTAACTGGACACTGACAGGGAACTGGGGGCTTGAAGAAGGAACATATACTTCGGCAACACATTCTTTAACTGAAAGTCCTGACAGCGTCTATACTGCCGACAATACATCTTACGCCCAGTGGGCTGAGCTTATGGACTGGTCGTCATATTTAGGGGCAGATCTGAGCTTCTGGTGCAAATACGATATAGAGGAAGATTTCGATTACATGCATTTTGAAATATCAGATGACGGAGGTACATCCTGGATCAGACTGAAAACATGGACAGGAGAAGGAGTCGGCTGGCATGAAGTGAAGTTTAATCTAGATAATTTTGTCGGTTCTTACAGCCCTGTTGCTTTCAGATTTTTATTCGAATCTGACGGAGGTTACGAGGTCAACGGTATGTATATTGATGATATTACGCTCAATTTATATACTTCAGAAAGACCGGCCCCCCCTTATATTCATCATATTGGACCGGTTCATTACCGGGGACCTTCGTATGAGCAAACTTACAACAGTTCTGCAAGTATATGGGATGTTTCAGGAATTGATTCAACACGAGTTTACTATCAGGTTAACGACGGTCCTGTAGAAGAAACAGAAATGATAAAGGTTGAAGGCAATACATGGAATTTTTCAATACCTCCAATGCCAGTGGGATCATTTGTAAAGTACTGGATATGGGCGAGGGATGCATCTATATACAAAATGGAAAGTTCAGCAGGCTATTATTACTATATATCAGGGGATCATCTTATTTATGACTCGGGAATCGGAAGCTATTACATGACAGCGGATGACAATAATGCTTATGCGGTAAGGATGTCAACACCTGGAAGTAAGTTGATATTTTATATGCCTTATTTTCTCGTACGGAATTATTCTGATGTTTCGCACATTTCTGAAAATATGATGATCCATATCTGGGATGATGCAGGAGGAATGCCCGGTGATGAGATGATCGTTCCTTTCGATGTTACTCCTGCCAATAATCTGGAATATACTTTAGTTGATCTTAGGGGAATCGACACATCATACGGGGTTCGTGTTGTCGGTGATTTCTGGGTTGGTTTTTCTGCTCCTTACGGTACTGTTTATTCAGTTTTCGAAGCAGCGGATGAAGAAGGTACCACGGCTTATGGAAGATCGTACAAGGGGACATGGAACGGATCTGACTGGAACTGGGCACAGGAAACTAATGATAATTATCATTTCAGGTCTGTTATCGGTATCCCTGCAGGAATTGATGATCACTATGGTATTCCCCAATCATCAAAATTATATCAGAACTATCCTAATCCGTTCAATCCGGTGACTAAGATCGAGTACGACCTGGCTGAAGATGGTTATGTTTCGCTTACAGTGTATGATGTTACGGGAAGGAAAGTGGCTGAGTTGGAGAACAGGAAGATACAGGCTGGAAGTCACAGCATAGATTTTGACGGTTCGAGGCTGACGAGCGGCGTTTATTATTATACTTTAAGGGTCGGGAAAGATGCTCAGACCAAGAAAATGATAATGATAAAGTAAATCTGATGATTTTCAACATATACATTAAAATTTTTCAATAATAAATTATTGCATAAACTTATATTTTTAGATAAATTCGGTAAAAAAATCAGTAAAGGGAACACATGAGACAACTGAAAATAAGAGATCTGACACTGAGAGACGGACAGCAGTCGCAGTTCGCAACAAGAATGAGCCAGGCGCAGGTAGACAGAGTTCTTCCGTTCTACGCGAAAGCCGGATTTTACGCCTGCGAAGTATGGGGGGGGGCTGTACCTGATTCGATCATGAGATATCTGGGTGAGAATCCGTGGGACAGGCTGGAAAAGATAAAGGTGGCGGTCGGTGACAGCACAAAACTGACAAGTCTTTCCAGAGGAAGAAATCTTTTCGGTTACGCGCCTTATCCCGACGAAGTTATTGAGGGTTTCACAAAAGAAACTCTAAAATCAGGACTCAGCATAGTCAGAATATTCGATGCGTTGAATGATATAAACAATATGACCTCGACGATTAAGTTCGTAAAAAAATACGGCGGGATAACTGACTGCGCAGTATGTTTCACCGTCGATCCGAGGTTCACTTTCAAAGATAAGGTTAAAGCTTTCTTCAAAAGAAAAAAATTACCGAGTGATATTTTCAATGTCCAGTATTTTGTTGAAAAAGCAAAAGAACTCGAAAAAGAAGGCGCAGGCATAATTACAATCAAAGATATGGCAGGATTAATTCACCCGAAAATGACAGGCGAACTGATCAGAGAACTCAAGAAATCGGTGAGCATTCCTATCGACCTTCACACACACGATACGCCCGGTTACGGGCTGGCATCGGTTTTTATAGCTATCGTTAACGGTGTAGACATAGTCGATACCGTTCTTTATAACTTCGCTGGAGGTCCGGCGGCTCCGGCTTATGAGCTTGTAAGGATATTCTGCGATAAGCTCGGGATCGATACCGGAGTTGACGCGAAGCAGGTGAGCATGATAGATAAAGAGCTTGCCAAGATAAGAAAAGAGCTTGAGCAGTTCGATACAACAAAGCTGATACCGAGAGAATTCGATATAGCAGATTATAAACTTGACCCTGAGGTTGACGCTCTTTACGACAAGGCGATAGCAGCGGCTGAAAGCGGCAATGTGGATGAACTGCTTGTTCATACTCAGGCTATAACAAAATATTTCAACTTCCCGGAACCCAACGAGCAGGTCAAGAACGCGGAGATCCCGGGAGGTATGTACACGAACATGGTCGCGCAGCTCAAGCAGCTGAAACTGGACCATCTGATGGACAGAGCGCTCCATCTCGTGCCCAAGTGCAGGCTCGATTCCGGATGCCCGCCGCTTGTTACACCGACCAGCCAGATAGTAGGCACCCAGGCGGTCAATCTCGCTCTGGACGAACAGAACGGCAAGCCTCAGTATACGACTCTCACCAACCAGTTCGTCAACCTCGTGATGGGCCAGTACGGAACTACTCCGTTCCCGGTGGATCCCGATTTCAGAGAAGAGATATGCGGCAGTCCGGAAGAAATTCCTTATGACACGAGCCAATATAAAAAACAGCCGAATCCTATATTGAAGGAATTCGGCTGGGTGAAGCTTGCGGTAGATTATAAGGAAGAGCTTCTCATGGAACTGTTCCCGAACGTGGCAGACGGGTTCTTAAGAAAGAAAAGGGAAGCGGAATGGAAAGCTGCAAATCCCGTGATACCCGCAAGGATCATCAAACCGAAGATACTTACCGAAGAAGATCATCAGCGTTTATACAGCGGAAGCTGGTACTAAAAAAAAGGCGGTTCAATCCGCCTTTTTCATTTCCTTTATTATCTCCGCCATTTTAGCAACGGCATGACCTCTGTGGCTGATCAGGTTCTTTTCCTCAAGAGGCATCTCAGCAAGAGTAATATCGTACCCGTCAGGCATGAATATAGGGTCGTAACCGAAGCCTTTTACACCTTTCGGCTCCTTTATAATCTTTCCCTTCAGCACGCCGTCCGCTGTTTTAAGCACGCCGCTTCCGTATAGAGTGATTACGCACCTGAACTCAGCGTTTCTCTTCTCTTCAGGTACTCCGTCGAGTTCTTTCAGCATCTTCCGGTTGTTGTCGTCGTAAGTACACCCTTCACCAGCCCATCTTGCGGAATATACACCGGGTTCTCCTTTAAGGTATTCGACTTCGAGTCCTGTGTCGTCGGCAAGGGTCATTATTCCGGAATGCTCGTATATCTCCATAGCTTTCTTGAGTGAATTGTGCTCGAGAGTGTCTCCGTCTTCTATAACATCCGGAAGGTCGGGCTTATCGTTCAGAGACAGTATTTCAAATCCGCAGCCTTCAAGGGCTTTTGTTATCTCTACGATCTTGTTTTTGTTATGTGTAGCGAGCAGTATTTTCATTTTACGATCCGTCATTTTATTAACAGCCAATTATAACCATAAATTCTCATAATCTCTAATGTTTTTTTACTAAAATATCGATTAAACCACTTGAAGAACCGCCCTGATTTGTTTAGATTTCATGAAGGAAAATTAATGGAGATCCTATGGACATATCCGATTATATTAAGCCGGAACTCATTGAAATTATTTCGGGACATCACACGAAGGATGAAGTGCTGAACCAGATAGCCGAACTCGTGCTGAGAAGCACCGGTCCCGCAGTTCACTCAAAAACCGAGGTATTAAGAAAATTGAGAGACAGGGAAGAGCTGGGCAGCACAGGATTCGGCAACAACATCGCCATCCCGCATTGCGCGCTTCCCAACATTGACGAGTTCGTGATCGGCATAATAATTTATCCGGACGGAGCAGAGTTCGAGGCTATGGACGGCAAACCGGTGAAATTTCTGGTCTTCATAATAGCTCCCGAAAAGAAGAAGAACCAGCATATCCGATTCCTGTCTCAGGTTTCAGGCACTCTAAGACAGCCGGGTGCGATGGACGATATAAGTTCTCAGCTAAACTCGGTAGCCGTAAGAGAGAAATTTCTGAAATACGCGTTGCCTGCCGGTAAGGATAAAAAGCAGAAAGAAGAATATTCCATGCTGAGGATATTCTGTCAGGCCGAAAAGAAATTCCATGAGATCATGGATATACTTTCAGAAGTTAAGGACAGGGATATTTCTATAATAGAGGGAACAGACGCAAGAAAGTACATGAAAGAAAGCGCTTTCTTCGGAAAAATATGGTCGGATAAAAGCACAAAATTCCATAAGATCCTGATCGTCGTTCTGCCTACAGAAAAAGCTAATGATACGATAAGGAAACTTGATCATATCGTGGGAACGCTGCCTGAAAGAAGGGGGATAATGATAATAATGCAGAAGATTGAATTTATCAGCGGATATTTGAATGACTGATCTGCAATCCGGTCAGGAGAATAAAGTTTACGGGCCTTCAGTTCTTTATGCCGGTATAGACGGCGGCGGAACAAAAACAAATATCACCATACTTGATAAAGAGGGCAGAATTGCGTTTTCCGGAAGTTACGGACCTTCAAACCTTCTTAACGGAGACGAATTCGAAGAAAATGTCCTGACAATGTTCAGAGAGGCTTTTATTAACCTGAAAGACAGGTTGAGGATAAAAACGCTGATAAATATCACCGCCGGTTTTGCCGGAACATCTTCAGACGATTATGAGACAAGATTCAGAAATGTTTTTAAAAAAGCTGCGCTGGGTTATGATATTTCAATAGGTCATCTGATCATTAATTCTGACGCGCTTCTTGCACTGAATGTATATTTTGCCGAAAAACCTGGGCTGCTGCTAATATCAGGAACGGGAAGTATATGCTATGGAAAAGATCAGAACGGAGACCTTTTCAGAACAGGTGGTTTCGGATATCTGATAGATGATGCAGGTTCCGGATTCTGGTTCGGAAAAGAGGCGGTCAAAGCAGCCTTCAGGTCGTATTATCATTTTGGAAAAGGGTCTTTACTTGAAGATTTGGTAAAAAGTCATTTTGGTGTTCAAAGAACGGATGAGTTATTCGAGGTTATTTACAAAGGAGATGCAAGGTCAGTAATTTCTTCCGCGTCCGAACTGGTTTTTGCGGCTGCCGAAAACGGATGTAAAGTCGCTGAAGAGATAATTGAGAGGGGAGCCTCGGAGCTTATCGAACTTGTCAGGAACTGTTCGGAACATATAGACAGGAAAGCTCCTTTCGTAGTTCTTCACGGTTCTGTATTCAAACAGGAAAAGCTGGTTGATCTGATAAAAAAAGAACTTATTAACGATATGAACATTTATATCAGCGACAAAAGAATCGATCTTGAAGCAGCCAGTTCAATGCTTGATCAGAACGATCTGTAATTATCAAAAAGATTTCTTAATATATCAATAACTCCGAAAGTTTCAGTTCTGCCGCTTATGTACAGGCTTTTGTTATCCAGTTCAGAACCGAGAGGTACTCTTTTTTTTGATTTTTCAAGCAAACTGACGGTTACAGGGTCAGCGTTTCCCGGCATGTATGAAATATCGGATTTCTTAAGCCATTCAAGATCGTTTAGAGAATCAGCCACCGAAACAAACACTCCGCTGCCCTTTCCGAAATATTCGATACCGTTGAATTTGTCCCTCTTTGCAGGTATAATATCTACCGCAACGCTCGAACGGGTAACTCGTGCGAAATCAATGAATTTAAGCTCACTGCTTATCTTCTGAAAAAAATCTTCCAGGCTGAATTCATATTTCGTGAACATACTTATTGTAGAGAGTCTTCTTGCGAACTTATATATCTCGGGATAATCACAGTCTATCAGAGTATTCTCGAGGGCTTTGATCTGATCAACAATGGACTCGGGAACGATCACTTCCTCCTTCTCCATATCTTCGGAGATCACACAGCCTGTTTCCAGTACAGCTCCGTCAAAAAGCCCTGCAAGACTCCCGAGCTTTCGTTTTACGAACGGAAGGTCATTCCCTGTACATAAATAGAGTTTTATGTCGTCAGGTTTTGATTCAATTACTTCTCTGAGCTCATTTTCAGACCCTTCCGAAAGGAATTCTTTATTAGTTATCAGAGTTCCGTGAAGATCAATACCGACATGAAATATTTTTGAAGCCATTTAACTGCGTCCGTTTTTTTGAACAAATTTAGCCAAAAACAATTATTTCTGCAAGTTAATTGTAATGCTTGATAGATTAAGATTAATTATATATATTTAGGGACAGTATGTAATGAGGAGGATCACCGCATTGAAAATCAAAGCTGTAACTGTAGATTTCTGGGACACGATTGCGCCTTATCCTTTCACTGAAGAGATATTTCAGGAAAGAGTGGAGCATTCGTCGCGTATATTCGGGAAGTACGATATTACCTTTGATACTTCCGAAAAGCTGATGAGATCGATCTACGATCACTTTGAAGATATATGGCACAATCACAGAAGGACACCGACTACTCCCGAAATGTTCAGGCATATCGAAAAACTTACTGGTGTAGAATTTGATGAAAACGATTTCTCCGAACTTGTAAGTTATAATGAAAGCCTAATTACCAAGAAATATTTTGATCTTAGACCTGAAATAGCGGATTCGATCAGGAAATTATCGGAAAAGTATAAAATGATAATAATATCTGATACAGGCTTCGAGCCCGGAAGAGAGCTGAGAAAGGCTCTGGAGAAGAATGATCTGCTGGATAGGTTCTGCTACGGCGTTTTCTCCGATGAGACCGGTTTTTCAAAACCTGACGAGAGAGCTTTCAAACTCGCTTCCGAGAAAGCCGGCTGCAGGACTGAACAGATGGTACACATTGGCGACAGGGAGGATAAGGATATTATAGGAGCAAGATCGTCAGGAATGCACTCTATACTTTTTACGGGATTCCGTAACGATGACAGCGAACTGACAACCGCCGATTTCACGGCAAACAGCTGGCGGGAGGTTACTGATTTAATATCAAGGGCGGCGGACGATGCCTTATAGAAAACTTAAGAATTTCATATCTTCTATCCTGCAGCGGATACCTGAGAATACCAGACCGATAATAGTTACTCTTATACTCAGTATGACTGCGGCTCTCTCGGCTGTTGTGTTTATGTTCACGGTTAAGAAGATATTCGCTCTTACTTACCTTCGTTTCGCAGAGGAATCTAAATTATATTTTGTCGTTGCCAGCTTTCTTATGATATCGGTAACCTCGCTTATCGTTGGATTTTTACTGTTCGTATTGAGCCCTGATGCGGCAGGAAGCGGGATACCGCAGGTTAAGTCTTCATACTGGAAACAAATGGGGAATATTAAGATCAGACCCGCTGTAATCAAATTTATTGCAGGCGCTCTCAGTATAGGCGGAGGCAACAGTCTCGGCAGGGAGGGTCCTTCCGTTTTCATCGGAAGCAGCATTGCGACGAATCTGGATGGTTTGCTCGGAGGTTCACCGAGGAATAAAAGGGCGGCAAATCTTGTAGGCGCATCAGCAGGTCTTGCGGCTGCTTTCAATACACCTCTTGCCGCTATCAGTTTTGTGATCGAAGAGATAGTCGGAGATCTTAACAACAGATATCTGGGCAGGGTAGTTCTGTCTTCGGTCGTCGGTGCGTTCGTCGTTTTTGCCACCCTGGGAAGGCAGCCTTCATTTTCGCTGCCGTCGATCAAGAATATAAGCTGGTTCCATTATGCCGTAGTACCATTTGTAGCCGCCGCCGCATCATATCTTGCGTCAATGTATCAGAAATTTACTCTTCAATACCGCTACAAATTAAAAAAGCAGAAAAAAATACCCGGATGGCTGCTCCCGCTTTTCGGAGGTCTGATCACATGGATGATTGGGATCACGGTGTATTTGGCAACTGATAAAATTGGTGTGTTCGGTCTAGGATATCAGGATCTTTCCGAGGCAATGAGCAACAGGATAGGCTGGCAGATAGCCGGAATACTGCTTGCGGGAAAACTGCTCGCAACATGGGGAAGCTACAGTTTCGGCGGCTGCGGAGGAATATTCGCTCCGTCACTTTTTATCGGAGCTTTCTGCGGATTCTTTATTGCGGGTATTGCCGATATCTGGCTGCCTCTGACCACCGCCGACCATATTGTACTTGCTGCGGTCGGAATGAGCGCGTATCTCGGAGGTCTGCTTCACGCGCCTCTGACATCAGTTCTCATAGTTTTCGAAATGACGCACCAGTTTGAGCTGGTGCCCGCATTAATGATAGGTATAATAATAAGTCAGGCAGTTGCGAAAAAATTCTCCGGAATGAACTTCTATGAAGCTCTGCTTATTCAGGACGGCCACGAATTCCACAAAATAAAACCGCCCGTAGATCTTCAGGGATGGCAGAATCTTCCGATATCGGTAATCATGAATCCGAAAGTCGCTTATGTTCCGGAATTGAGTCTTTCATCCGTCGAGAACAGCCTCGAATCGTATCCTTACAAAGCATTCCCGTTTATAATTGACGGTAAACTCGAAGGGATCATGGGCAGAACAGAAATGCAGAATTCCTTGAAGGATAAAGTAATGCCGCCCGTACACAAGGCAGGTACATGTTATTCAGACGAAAGCCTTAAAGATATCGGCAACAGGTTCATAGAATATGACATTTATGTTCTTACGGTTCTGGACAGGCAGTCAGAAAAGATCGTAGGAATCGTAACTCTGCGTGATCTTATCAGAGCTCAGAGCGCGGTACAATCTTAAATTTCAGGCAGATAAAATGAGAGAGAAACTCTACAGAAAACTTTCCGGACTTATAATCAGGCATAACGGGAAGGTAATTCTTTTTATCATTTGTGTTACTGTGCTCCAGCTTTTTCTTTCAATGCGCCTGGGAATAAAGAATCAGCTGGCTGATATGATGCCTTCAGATGTTCCTCAAGTAGAGTCATTTAACAGAATAATCGAAGATTTTACATCCGATGCTCAGATAATGATCACTATCAAAAGCGCTGCGAAAGATAAGAAAAGGATGATAGAAGCTGCAGAAATCATCGCTGAAGAGTTTGCGTTCATACCTCGAGTAATATCTGAAAACGATACAGTGAATTTTGTAAAAAGAGTTGATTCCAGACTGGATGTTGATTTTTTCAGACAGCATGGTGCTATAATCCAGAAAAACAAAGATCTTAAGAATTTTATAAAAATGTACGCCGATCTGAATTTTGCAGGCATACTTGCCAACATAAATGACAATTTCGAATCTGAATTCGTGGGTGACAGCGATAATCTGAGCTCAATAGACGGAGAGGCTCAGGCCGTAATCGGTCTTAATAATATTTACGCTTTCATCAGTTCGTTCGACGCTTTCCTGACTGACAGGGATACGGTCAAAGCTGAAGAAAGCGCAACGAAACTTGTTATAGGTGATGAATACATGTTCTCACCAGACAGAGAAATGCTCCTTATGAGCATTGTGCCTACTGTAAGCACAGACGACTTTGACAACCTGCTTATAATGTGCGAAATAATAATAGAAGAAATGGCAGGCATAAAAGACCGTTTTCCCGATCTTGAATTCGCTTTGGCGGGAACACCTATAATCGGTTATGAGGAGCAGGAGGCGATAGTAAACGATTTCGGATGGTCAACAGTAGCAGCGCTTTTTATCGTAATGCTCATTGTGATAAGCTCATTCAAGTCATGGAAATCTCCCTTTTATTCAATATTAACTCTTACTGTTTCCATTATCTGGGTCGCCGGACTGCTCGCAGTAACCCTTCACTACCTGAACACTATGTCCGCGGCATTCGGAGTAATGCTTGTCGGACTCGGAATAGATTTCGCGATCCATTTTCTCTCGGGCTACAGGGACGCCCTTGATCACGGCAAAGACCCCGAAGAGGCTATTGATACTATGTATCAGACTGTAGGCAACGGAGTACTTACGGGAGGTCTTACAACAGCTATGGTCTTTTTTATACTGATATTCCTGGGTTTCAGGGCATTTGGAGAGATGGGATTTGCCATGGGATCAGGAATCATGATGACCCTTGCTGCCATGTTCGTACTTCTTCCGGCTCTTATTGTGAGAGACAACAGGAAAAAACCTCTTATCAAACCGCTTAACGAGACTGTTAACAAAATTGCTTCACTTAAACCATTTCGCGCCGTTTCAGAATTCATGCAGTTCCATTTTATGGAAAATATAGGAAAACTATCCAAACATACTTCATATATCATTATCGTTATTACAGCAAGTCTGATCCTGACAGTTCTTTCAGTTTACGGTGCTTATAAGCTGGAATATGAATATGATATGACAAAGCTGGAACCTGAAGGAATGCCGGCTATAATCGCCCAGGACGAGATAATAGATAAATTCGAGATATCGCCTGATTTTGCAATGTTCACTGTTACAGGGCTTGACAGCGCCAGGTCAAAGGTCGCAAAGATCAAAAAACTTGCTGACAGAACAGGTCTTATCGGCAGAGTTGAATGTGTGTCGGAATTCTTTCAGCCCGAACAGGAGCAGCGAAAAAATCAGAAATTCCTTGCCGAATACAGAAACAGAATTAAAAATATTGAGGTCAGACCTGAAGTTGACGCAGAAGAAATGGAAGAAATAGCTGACGAGCTGGAAAGACTGCACTATAATTTTGTTGAGATAGGCGAGCTTTCAGTTATGAGCAGGGGAGAGTCGAACAAGATAGTAACTAAAACCGATGAAATCGCAGGGAAAAAAGACAGGGACAGCAAGATCCTTAAATTCCGCGACAGGCTCATGAACACCGAAGACGCCGCTGAAAAGCTGTCAGCCTTCCAGAAAGCTTATGCGCCCGGACTCCGTGAGCTGCTCTACAACATCTCTGATACGACGATCGTATCATTCGAAACCTTTCCGTCGAATATTAAAGAGAGATATTACAATGAGAACACAGGAAGATTTCTCATTTCTATCTACCCTAAAAACAATATCTGGGAGGAGAGGAATCTCAATAGATTCCATGAGCAGACTTCAAGAATAGACGAGCACATAACCGGTCTTCCCGTACTCATGCTGATCTTTATCGACATAATGAAAGATAAAGGTTCAATGTCCATACTTTTCGGAACAATAGTTATCATAATACTGCTAACGCTTGATTTCAGATCTTTCAAATACACTCTTATGGCTCTTGTACCACTCGCGATCGGTTCAGTATGGATGCTCGGACTGATGTATCTTTTTGGAATGAAGCTCAATATCAATAACTACATGGCTTTGCCAATTATTATAGGAATAGGCATAGACGACGGTGTACACATGCTCCACAGATACATGATCGAGGGAAGAAATTCCATAGATAAAGTCACAAAATTCACCGGTAAGGCAATACTTCTCACATCACTCACGACAATGATAAGTTTCGGATCCATAGGAATAGCAACTCATAGAGGTCTAGCAAGCATGGGTATAGTTCTTGTTCTGGGTGTTGGATCATGTTTCATTAGCTCGGCTTTTCTTTTACCGGCCATGATCTCTTTAAAAGACAGGATCGGAATAAACGGAGGAAAAAAATGAAAGCGTATGTTTTAATGCTCTGCGGATTTGTTGTCAGCTGTGCGGCAATTACAGTTGACGAAATCCTTGATAAAAGCGAGGCTAATGAAAATTTTATAACAATGGTATCGGTCAATACTGAAGAAGTGTACCGTGCCGACGGAACCGTCAGGACATCTGTTATGAAGGCTTATGCAAAGAACGGTAATGAGATGATGCTGATGGAATATATCGAGCCGAAAAGGATACAGGGAATGAAGGTGCTTATGCTCAATGACGGTGACGATATCTGGTTCTATTCGAACAGGACCAACAGGGTCAGAAAGATCGCTTCACATCAGAAGAAACAGTCTGCGAACAATTCGGATTTCTCATATGACGATATGTCGATGTCAGATAACAGGAAAGATTACGACTATAGCCTGAACGGTGAAGAAGCGAGGGACGGAAAAGACTGCTATAAGATCGAATTTAAAGCAAAGGAAAAGGATCAGAGCTACAGCAGATTTTTCATGTGGATAGATAAAATTAATTTCCTAGCCTCCGGGGCTGAGTTTTACGATGAAAATGATAATTTGTGGAAGAGTCTGACAGTAAAAGATATTAAAAAAGTTCAGGGATACTGGACAGCCGGGGAAGTTGTGATGAAGGATATACTGAAAGACTCAAGAACTGTAATTCGAACTTCAGATATTCAGTACGATATCGAACTTCCTGAAGATATGTTCACAGAGAGATACCTAAAAAGATAATATCCTTAGGAGTCATTGATGAAAATATTATTCTTTGCATTATCGGTCTTAGCTCTATTTAATCATTCTAAGGCAGATGAGACAATCAGACTGGGAGGTTATCTCGAGTCAAGTATAAATTACTTTGACGGCAAGAACGAAGTGACATCGTCTAACGCATTGTTCAGGCTTGAAGGCAATTACGATATTAAGAACAGAGGAAAGATCGAATCACATCTGCTGTACCGATATGATATGAAACCTCTGGACCCGTTCCATACCTTCAAGGATGTGAGCATTTATTCGGAAATTATAAATAAGTATTATCAGGAAATGTATGACGGTCTCGAAATGGAAGAGAGGATCATTGCGGACCGGCTGCTTGAGATATATTCTTCAGGATATTTCGATCATCTGTCATACTCCTCTTTTTATCCTAAAGAAACGATAGTGCTCGACAGAGCCCTAATCAAACTATTCTACAGCTCTTTTGATATCACATTCGGAAAGCAGCAGATAGCATGGGGAACAGGATACGCTTTTAATCCTACGGATGTCTGGAACATCAAGGACCCTACCGCTCCTGACGCGTCAAAGATAGGTGTCCTCGCTGTCAATCTTGCGTTTTTCTTCGGAGATAATTCGTCTCTTCAGATAATTACATCACCCGGAAGCGATTTCGACCACTGGAAGTACGGAGCCAGGATCAAATCTACTGCTGGAAGATTTGAATACTCTTTTTCCGGAATACGGGACAAAACAGACGACGGTGAGCTTTTGGGCGTACCCGAAAAGATCCAGATAGGTGCGGATCTGTCAGGTGAGATATTTAATGAGATAGGATACAGGTTCGAAGGAGCTTTCATTAATCCCAGATATCACGGCATGGAGGCTTTGGACGCTGATTCATCATACATTCAGCTTACTACCGGATTCGATTATACTTTCGGCAGCGGTCTTTACCTTCTTACTGAATATTATTATAACGGTCTGGGAGAAAGACAAAGTTCAGATTACGATATCAGTTCTTTTCTGAGGCTGACAGGCGGAGAGATGTCGGGTCTGGCACAAAACTACGCCGCAGTTGCAATGTCTTACACAATTAAGAATGATTATATTCTGTCGATAGTATCAGTATGTAATATTGACGACAGCTCTGCCGTTTTCGTGCCTGAGATCGAATATTCTTTCGATGAAAATATTTCTGTTAAACTGGGGACTGATATATTTGCAGGGAGTTCTGAAAGATCAGAATTCGGAGGGATATTCAATTCTGTCTCTCTTACAGTTACTGGTTTTTTCTGAGAAATATTTTATAGATTTAACTTGAATTGGCAGTAAGTAGAAATTATATTCAGTGAAGATCCAATTTTTAAAGGAAAGTGATTTATGACAGATATTTTTGACCGGCTTATTCAGCACCGCAGAGAGCTTCATAAGATACCTGAAACGGCATTCAGCGAGTTTAAGACGGGAGATTACTTACGGGAAGTTTTTTCAGGTTTAAGCTCGTTCAGACTGGAAAAGATGGCAAGAACAGGTTTTATTGCCGTATATGAAAATGGCGGTCAGGAAGATTTTATCGCTTTCAGAACAGATATTGACGGATTGAAAATAAAAGAGGAAACAGGCTTGGATTACGCCTCCGTTCATGAAGGTTTTATGCATGCCTGCGGCCACGATCTTCACATGAGCATCATGCTTACTCTCGCAGAGTTTATTGAGAGTTCAAAACCTAATAAAAATATACTTTTGATATTCCAGCCTGCTGAAGAAGGTTTCGGAGGCGGGGAACTGATGGTAAAAGAGGGACTGTTCGAAAAATACAGAACATCTGAGGCTTATGCTGTACATAACACTGTTGATTTCCCGGTCGGAACTGTAGCTCTCAACGACGGCAAAATGTTCGCCGGAACGATTGAGTTCGAATACAATCTTTCCGGAAAAGGAGGTCATGCCGCAGTTCCTCATCAGAATAACGATCTCGTCACAGCCTCAACTTTTCTGGTGAATCTTATCAATACAATCGAACCGAGATTTCTTGATCCTGTAAAAGAGAATGTTATTTCTATAGGCATGATCCAGGCAGGTGAAGCGGCTAATATTCTTCCGTCATCGGCGTTTATTAAAGGCACTGCCAGGTCTTATTCGGAAGATGATCTGGCAAAAATAAAAGAAAAACTCAAAGACGCTGGTAATTCAGTATCGATCGCTTTCGGAATAAAAGCAAAACTGATCATACACAGCGAATATATTCCTGCAATAAATAACAAGAGTATAGCTGAAAAAATAAAGAATACTGATTTTGGAAAAGGGATCACCGTTACGGATTGTGAAAAGAAGATGACAGGAGAAGATTTCGGGTTCATGATCCGAAAAGTACCCGGAGCTATCGCATGGCTGGGTGCCGGAAATGACGTAAATACATCTTACGGTCTTCATCATCAGTCTTACAATCCGGATGAGAAAGCCATGATGGCTGGATTCTTATATTTCAGTAAATTACTTGAGAACTTCAATTCAAAAACGGAGTGAGTAAATGGAAGACCTTAACATCCCAAAACAGAAGAAGGAAGTCGAGATAGCCTTCAAGGACGGAGGATTGATAAAGAAAACGAACATGATACTATTCCTTAACCGTTTTTCAGCCCATCATACGGGAGAGGAAACAGTTCTTGAGGTATTGAACGACACATCCCAGTTCATTCCGGCGATGATCATGAACGGAGACCAGAAATTCGCTATCCTGAATATAGATTCGATATTCTATGTATCGGAGATCGGAGAGGTTGAGGAGAATCCGGATAAAGAAAGCCTGTGCATACAATTCATAACGGGAGAGAAAATAAATTTTACAGTTCACGAGGAACTTCCGGGCAACAGGTCCAGAGCCATAGATTTTCTAAATACAGACAGGAATTTTCTGACCTTTATGAAGGACAGCAAAAAAGTATATGTCAACAAGAATAAAATTAACAAAGTGGAGATTATATGAGCAATATAGAGAAAATACTTAACATGATGGTCTCCAAGGGAGCAGACAGCACTGTTATCAGGTCCGGAGAAACGCCTTACATGGTAGTAGGCGGGCAAAATAAAGTTTTCTCGCAGACAGTATTCGGTCCGGGGGAACTGAAAGCCATGAATTCGGAATGCGATGATTTTTTCGGTAAAGCCGGAAATTTCAAATTCGGCGGAAAATCGATCAAAGTTGCAAGATCCGACAGTTCGATCGTTTTTGAAATATATGTGCCTGGATCATCCAATAAGAATGAGGTGGCCGGTACTTCAAGGACTCAAAGTGAGCAGTCAGGCGGAAATGTAATGATAGATGATATGCTGAGGTATATGATCGAGAACGGAGCATCCGATCTTCACATCAGCAGCGGTGCGAGACCGATGCTCAGACTTGACGGCGAGATGGTCGAACTTGAAGATTTTCCGGTTATGACAGAGGATGACATGTGGCCTATAATAAATTACATTACACCTCAGAAGAATATTGAAGAATTCAAGGCTACAAACGATTCTGATTACGCCTATGAAATAGAAGGTTTATGCCGTTTCAGGTCGAACATATTCAGGGACCACAGAGGTATAGGAGGTGTTTTCAGGCAGATACCTTTTAAGATCCTGCCGCCTGAAGTATTAGGTATTCCTAAACACGTTATCGAGCTTTGCTCTCTTCCAAAAGGACTTATCCTTGTGACAGGACCGACCGGTTCGGGTAAATCAACTACTCTGGCCGCTCTTGTTGATTATGTGAACAGGACAACAAAAAAACATATAATAACTATCGAAGATCCCGTCGAGTTCGTTCACCAGAATAAATCATGCCTGGTGAATCAGAGGGAAGTGGGTGTCCACACCCAGTCCTTTAAAAGAGCTCTGAGGGCTGCCTTAAGAGAAGACCCTGATGTGATCCTTGTAGGTGAGATGCGTGATCTTGAAACTATATCGATAGCTATAGAAATGGCGGAAACTGGACATCTGGTCTTCGGTACGCTCCATACGAATACTGCCGTAGGTACTGTAGACAGGATAATCGACCAGTATCCTTCAAATCAGCAGAACCAGATTAGGGCCATGCTGGCAGATTCTCTTGTAGGCGTTCTGTCTCAGATGCTTTGTAAAAAACAGGAAGGCGGCAGGGTTGCTGTGTATGAAACACTGATTGTTACTTCAGCCGTATCGAACCTTATCAGGGAAAGTAAAAATTTCCAGATACCTTCAATAATGGAGGTCGGTAAATCTCAGGGACAGAGATTGATGAACGATTCATTTATAGAGCTGATCAATAAAGAGGTGATAACCATAGACGAAGCATTGTCCAAGGCCGTTGACAGAAATGAGCTAATACACGCTCTTCAAAATAAAAATATGCTTTCCGGAGTACAGATAGACTAGTAAGATCTTCGGTTTTTGGCGTTCTTCGCGAAATAAAGTAATCCGCCGATACCGCTGACGAGCAGAGAGATAGTTATCGTAAGGAAATCGACGGAAGCTGAAAGATTTTCATCTATGCTGAAGCTTTTAAGAATTATCACCCAGGATATGGCGCTCAGTCCTATGCCGTTCAGAGAGATAGGTATCATTTTAATAACGTTTATTATAGAGAACATTGCTATGGCGTGAGGGTAAGTTAAATCAATTGCCAGGCTTTTGAATATAAAGTAAAGAAAAAATCCGTCCAGTATTTTGAAGGCGAAAGATATCAGAAAAACTATGAATAATTTGAAGGGCGATTCTGAATAGCCTGAAAAATCCTTGAGGTATAAAACAAGATTCGAAGAAAATTTGTCCGGGATATATGTTTCGATGATCTCGCAGAGAATATTGTTAAGGGACCTGTTTATGAGTACGAAAAGTATTATTGTGAGCGTGCCGAGCAGAATAATGCTTATTCCCGTGAAGTCCGATCCCGAATCAAAATTCAAGAATATCATGCCAGTCAAACCTATGGCCACAAGCGAGATAAGTCCAATCAGTCTTTCAACAATAACAGAAGAAACAGATATCTCTTTTGATCCGATCTCTTCAGCAGCTCCTATTATTCTTACAACGTCTCCTCCGACCGATCCCGGAAGGAAATTGTTGAAGAACATACCTATAAAATATTCCCGGAGAGACGATCGGAATGATAATTTACTGTTCTTCAGAGTGACTACGTACTGCCATCTGAATGCCGCGGCGAACACTGATAAAATAAAAAATAATATTGCTGTGAAAAGATACTTGGGGCTTGATCCTCTAATTATCTCGGTAAGGCTTTTAAAATCCACAAGATAATAGAACAGGTAGATGAGGAGAACGAACGATACTGCGATCCTCAGGTATTTGGAAATATTCTTTCTCATCAGTTCCTGTTAAGAAGTTTTTCAAGTTCGGCTTTCTGCTGAATATAATCCTTATCATCAGGATAAGCGGTTAAATATTTATCTGCAGTTTCGAGCGCTTTTAAATAATTACCTGAAAGGTAGTAAATCTGGTAAAGGAGGTCTATCCCCTCTTTATCGTCCGGATATTCTTTAATAAATCTGTTCATTACCTCCGCGGCGAATTCAGAATCACCGCCCTGATAAGCGAGAACCGCGAACTCTTTAAAAAGGGAATTTCTCAAGTTCGTATCAGTTATCTTTTCGATGTTGCCCAGAGCGGTTTTAGAAACTGTGTTCTTCAATTCTTTTTCTTCAAGTTTAACTAGTCCGGCATAGATCTCAAAATAGCGTTCAAATTTACTTTTGCTGTCTGAAAGCTTTCCTATGTTATCAATAACTCTCTCCAGTAAACCGGATGCCGATTTTCCGTACCCCCTTGATATCAGATACAGTAAAAACCTTGTCTGCTTTTTATAGGTCAATGAAGCGAGATCGATGCTGTTTATAAGTTCCATTCCGGTTTTTTCATCTCCTATATCTGCATACATTCCCGCTAGCTCCGCAGCTACCATTTCGTTTGAATAAGGTATTACTGAAGACGGAATTATCGATTCCATCTTTGTAAGGAGATACCTTTTTTTGTCATTAAGTGAAAAATTTTTAAATTCATCATAACTATAATTTGCGACGAGATCCTGAACCTCTTTATCGGGTTGATGATTCAGAGTGTCATTTTCATCTATGTATATTGCGAGCTGCATGAAAGCGCTTCTGTAATTCTGAAGCAGACGCATGATATTATCGTCGTAATAAATATCCGGATTATTAAGATTCCTGTATGCGGTCAGATACCTTCCCAGCACTCTTTCGTAAACAACTTCAGGATCGATACCTTTGTTCGCTTTATAGTCAACTACTCTGAAGCAGAGACCGTCCATTCTCATCCACTCATCCAGACCGATAAAGTTCGAGCTTCCAACAGTAACAGCAAAATATACCGGTCTTTTCCAGTTCATCTGGGCATTATATGCAATTATCTCGAGCACCATCTGGTCCTGTATTTTTATAAAACCCTCCTGCGATCCGCCGATATTTACATGCATCGTAGGACCCAGCTCCCATTCGACTATGCTGCTTCCGCTTACAGAAGGCAACTGAAGTTTCTTTTTTTCGGGCCAGTATCTGCGCATGAATCCGTCAGACGTCATGAGATGCTGGTCGAAATATTCGTCTATTTGTTTTTCGCTATACCTAATGTATTCCGGCATCTTTTTCTTAAGCTGTCTGATATACCAGCCTGTGTTAAGCAGAGAAAGATTGATCACCTGAACATCTGTTCTTATTCCTTCAACTTCCTGAAGATACCATACAGGAAAGGTATCGTTATCGCCGTTGGTAAAAAGAATTCCGTTCTCGTCGCAGCTTTCGAGGATATTCTTTGAATAGTCCCACGCGACATAATTTCCCGATCTGTTGGAGAGAAAATAATTGGCGTTCAATTCTAAAACGGGAATGATCAGACCTAGTATAGCAACGGGGATTATCAGCTTATAGAGGTTTTTTTCTTTCAGAGATTCGAGTACCGAGGCAAGTCCCATTCCTATCCAGACTGAAAAGATGAAAAATGACCCGACATAAAAATAATCTCTCTCTCTGGGCTGCATGAAATCCTGATTCTGATATATTACAAGACCGAGGCTCATTATGACAAAAAGGAAGAGCAGAGCAAGGGCTTTTTTCCAGTCTTTGAAGAAATGGTGGAGAGCACCCCACAATCCTGCGAGGAATGGTATCGCGTAAAGTCCTTTAAGAGTAACAGTATTGCTGAATTTCTCCGCCGCCACACCGACGAACTGCCAGTTGAAGTACCTGATATACATCTCGACGATCTGGTATTTCCAGAAAAAAGCCCAGTGACCGCCCCACGGGTCAGAAGAAGATCCGGCTACAGCCCCGATCTTTTCCAGAGACTCAAGATATTTTCTGTTGGGTTGTCCGAAGAACAGAGTTATTGCGTTCTTAAGCTGGGCCTCATCACCGTACTGTTCCCTGTTAAGATATGACATCATTCTTGTCCAGTTCGAAGGATCATTCTCATTTATAGGTGGATTTAGACCGGCTCTAATATATATCATAAGGTAAGTTGAATAACCGAGAATAAGAAGAAGAGGCATAATGAAAGCAAGGGAAATATCTTCGTTGTCTTTCAGTCTGCTGAAGAAAAGCGTAAGCGCCAGGAAAATGAAAAGCGAATAGATTTTCCAGTGAAGAGGGAATGCAAAAAGAACCATTACCGATATGACTACCCCGGCTCCTACAATAACTGCTGTTCTTCTGTTATATGACCACATGATGAAAATGCTGACGGGTAGAGTAAGGATGTTTAGGAGATGTACTCCTGTTCCGAGACCAACAAGAAGCATGATAAGCAGAAGGAATTTTGAGGAATCGCTTTCTTCATGTTTTTCCGTCCATACGAGAGTCAGCCATATTATTATTGATGTGAAGAACATACTGAGTGCATAAACCTCTGCTTCGACAGCGTTGAACCAGAAAGTGTATGTAAATGCGAAAGTTAACGCACCTATAGCTGATCCGCCGTGCACTATCAGCAGGTCATAAACATCTTCGGTCTTCCCGCGCCAGTTTCTAATCAGTCTTGCAGATATCAGGTAGAGGAAAAGGACTGTAAACGAGCTGGAAAAAACAGAGATCAGATTCACTCTTAGTCCGATATCTCCAACTATCGGTATCATAGAGAATATTCTTCCCAGCATCAGGTAAAAAGGCGCTCCGGGAGGATGGGGTATCCCGAGAATATATGAAGTAGTAATGAACTCTCCGCAATCCCAGAATGAAGTAGTAGAAGCTACTGTTATCATATACATTATCGCTGAGATGATAAAAACAGATGCGCCGGTTATTCTTGTAATTTTCTTTTCTTCAGTCATTTTGTTCCCGTATATATTTTGAATTTTTTCTTGAATTTCTGTAAAAATAAATAACAAATAATGAAACTGCTATACCTGATGAATCGGCAAAAAAATCAAAAAGATCAGGATTTCTGATACCTCCGAAGATTCCTGAATCAAAATATCCTACAAATCCCTGATGGATTTCATCCGTTACTGCGAATAATGCGCAGCAAACGAATGTCAGAAAATAAGATTGAGCAGGCTTTTTTCCCAGAACCACCATAATATATCTCACAGAAAGGATACCGAGAATAAAATATTCAGACATGTGGAGCACTTTATCGTTTATTTTAATAAACCCCTGACCGGAATCATTCATTTGCAGATGAGAAATGAATATGATCAGAAAGGCATACGCAAATAAAGATATGCTTATGAATTTTTTATTATTCATCAATTCCGATAATGCTCTTATAATTACCCTCTGTCATCTTTGAATATCTGTCTTATTTCGGCTGTAGATTTTCCCATTCCGAGCAGAACCATCAGTTTCAGTCTGGCTTTTTCACTGTTAAGGTCATAACCCATGATCGCACCGTTATCTTCAAGCTGTTTCGCGCCGCCTTCGTATCCGTATATACCCAGCACCCTTCCGTTAGGCACTCGTGAAGTTATTACTACTGGAATATTCCTGCTGATTGCGTCAAGTATTCCGTCCTTCATTTCAGGGTTCACGTTTCCGCGCCCGAAAGCTTCGACAACAATACCTTTGACCCCTGTCGAAACAGAGTAATCAATGAATTTTCTGCTGATTCCGGCGCATAGTTTTATAAGATCCACATCCGGCTCTATTTTATTCACATTGAACATGTATCTGAATTCAGACCTTCTGTAATATATTATGTCATCCACATCTATCATGCCAAGAACTCCGTAGTGAGGTGCGTCAAAAGCATTGATCTGGCTCGTGGAAGATTTATATACTTCTCTGACACTGAATATTTCGTCATTAACTGCGAGCATTACTCCTCTGTCGAAGCTTTTTTCGCTCGCGGCCACCCTTATGGCATTGAACAGATTTCTCGGACCGTCAAGTCCTGTCTCCTCGTTCGAACGCATAGCGGCAGTAAAAACTACAGGTTTTTTGGTCTGAAGTGTCAAGAACAGCATATATGAAGTTTCTTCGATCGTATCTGTGCCGTGAGTTATTACTACTCCGTCATAATTATCAATATTCGATGTGACGAATCTGGATAGACTGAACATTCTTTGGGGTGTCATCATGGGGCTTGGGATGTTGCTGAATTCGTGCAGTTCAAGATCGGCATAACTATCTATCTGAGGAATTAGGTTCATTATATCGTTACCTGAAAGTGAAGGGACTACACCGTCAGATCCTGCTTTCATAGATATTGTGCCGCCCGTAGTAATTATAAGTATTTTCTTTTTCATATTGCTCCGTGAATTTTTTTATTCTACGCGTATTACAGGAAAATGTTCTCTGATATCATCTACAAAACGCGAACGGTAAATATAGTTGTTCCATACTTTTTTTTCAAGATAAATTAATAATCTGTCTTTTTAGAAAATAAAAAAAAAGTTATCGACAAGTTATCAACAAAATCAACTTGTCAAATTTTTTTTTCGCGGATTTTGTGAATTTTGTGTGATTATTTTTTTTTTGGAAATTTTGACTAAACAGGCGCATTTTATAGCTAAAATACAGAAAATTATTATGTTATGCCTGACATGTTTTGTGTTTTGAGCTATAAAATAAGCATAAAAAAAAAGTGAATTTTTTACTTGACAAACGAAACGACAGTATTTAGATTGCTTGTATCAAGGCTAAGTTGTGAGGAAAAGAAAAGGAAAACAAAAAAAGGAGAGAAAAAATGGCAGAAAAAAAAGAAATGGGTTACTGCGTAAAATGCAGAGAAAAAAGAGAGTTTAAAGCTCCGAAACAAGTAAAAATGAAAAACGGAAGACCTGCTCTTAAAGGTACTTGCATGAAATGCGGAACCGGAATGTACAAGATCCTGGCTTCTAAAAAGAAATA